>NZ_PYCI01000186.1:0-11165 GCF_003015105.1 Chroococcidiopsis sp. CCALA 051
AGATGTGTATAAGAGACAGTTCCAAAATCTTTGGCTACCCTCTTGGACAATTTTTTGCTCGTTTTTCGATAGGATTTGTGCTACTTTAAGTCGCGTCTCTCCAGTTTTAAAAAAATCTTGTAGTTTATCTAATTCCGTGCGGCTAAGAAAGCGATCTGCTTCATCAGACTGAGCTATAACTTGGGCAACAAGGCTCATTATTTTATCCTCCGGTAAGATAGGACGAAACTAGTTTCCTCTAAAACAATTGTTGACTTTATTGTTGCAAAAGTCATTAGCATTTTTCACAACTTAATAAACAATTTTATAACTTAACAAATAGGATATTTCTTGCTTGAATATAGATGAATTTCTATAGTAAAAATTCTAGGCTTGGGTTTCAATATTGATTGACTTAACTCTCATATAACAATAGAGTTTGGGTTATGAAACCCTGACAAGTTCTATTGCTCAGTCATTAGTAAAAATGAGCGATCGCAATCCTACGATCTTATATCGATACAGTACGAGTTGTAGAGAGCGATCGCCAGAATATTACAGCAACATAGTGCATCAACCTATAGGGTGTATAGCTATGCATCCTGAATTTTTGCGTAGTTAAAATTACTGAGTTGAAGTCAATTCAAACTTTTGTCTAATGCCATCAAATTTTCAAGCGCATTATTACTGAGATATTGAACTATCACATCAATATTTATTGTCTACCTCTATAACAAAAATCGGCAAACCTTCTGAAGCTTACCTCATCTTCATCAGGCTAGCTTGGACATGAAAAATTCATAAATTGAATTATGTCTAGGCTACTAATTAGTCAATATCATGCTGAAGTAGATAAAGTAATTCAATACGGTGGTTCGCGCAAAGAAACTTCTATTCGGGTGGCTTTTCAAAACTTACTGAACGAATATTGCAAACCGAGAGAATTTTACCTAATTCCCGAATTAGACTACAAAACTAGAAATGGCAAACTTGTCTATCCTGACGGTACAGTAAAAGACGCTTTGCGTTTAGACTGGGGTTATTGGGAAAGTAAAGATCAATTTGATAATCTAGACGAAGAAATCGATAAAAAGCTGAAGAAAGGCTATCCTGACAGCAACATTCTATTTGAAGATTCCCAGACAGCACTTTTAATTCAGAGTAGCAATGAAATTTTGCGCGTTCCTATGCGCGATGGGGATGCGTTAGATAAAGTTATTTCCACCTTTATTAATTACGTTCGTCCCGAAGTCAAAGATTTTCGGACTGCAATTGGAGCTTTTAAACAAGATTTACCAAAAATTCTAGATGCGCTACGAGATACAATTGAGCGGCAAAATGAAAGTAATGCAGCATTTAGAGAGTGTAGAAACAACTTTTGGGAGATTTGCAAAAAATCAATCAATCCTGAAGTCACGTTGTTGGATGTGCGGGAAATGATGATTCAGCATATTTTGACCGAAGATATTTTTATTAATATATTTAATGAATCGCAGTTTCATAGAGAAAATAATATTGCACGGGAATTACAGCGAGTTATCGATACCTTCTTTACAGGTGGTACGAAGAAAAACTTGCTCGGTACAATTGAGCGTTATTATGGAGTGATTAGAAGAACTGCGGCGAATATTTACAACCATCATGAGAAGCAGAAGTTTTTAAAAGCCGTTTACGAGAATTTTTACAAAGCATATAATCCGAAGGCGGCTGACAGGTTAGGAATTGTCTACACGCCGAATGAAATCGTTCGGTTCATGATTGAAAGTGTAGATTATTTAACCCATAAACATTTTGGTAAGATTTTAGCTGATAAAGATGTGGAAATTTTAGATCCGGCTACAGGTACGGGAACTTTTATTACTGAGTTAATTGAGTATTTACCTAAAAATAAGCTTGAGTATAAATATAAGAATGAAATTCACTGCCATGAGTTGGCGATTCTGCCGTATTACATTGCAAATTTGAATATTGAGTTTACCTATAAACAAAAAATGGGTGAATATCAGGAGTTCGATAATATCTGTTTTGTCGATACGCTTGAACATACCAGTTTTCATGAGAAGCAACTAGATATGTTTGCGCTATCTGTGGAAAATACTGCGAGGATTAAGCGCCAGAATGACAAAACCATTTCCGTAATTATTGGTAATCCTCCATATAATGCTAAACAAGGGAATTTTAATGAGAATAATGCTAATCGCACGTACACAGCGATAGACAAAAGAATTAAAGATACATATATTAGAGAGAGCAAAGCTCAGAACAGAATCGTTGTATATGATATGTATACTCGATTTTTACGTTGGGCATCGGATCGTTTAGGTAAGAATGGCGTTGTATCATTTATTACAAATTCGTCTTTTATCAATGGTAGAACTTTTGATGGATTTAGAAAAATAGTTGCTGATGAGTTTAGCGAAATTTATCTCATTGATTTAGGTGGAGATGTAAGAAAGAATCCCAAACTCTCAGGTACTACACATAATGTTTTTGGAATTCAAACAGGTGTTGCTATATGCTTTATGGTGAAAAAAAATTTAGAGACGCGCTTTAGCGCGTCTCTAAATTCCTGTAAAATCTTTTATAGTCGCTGTTCAGAATTTGATACAGCCGAAGCTAAGTTACATTTTTTATCTACGAATAAATTTATTCAACTTGATTTTGAACATATTACACCAGACAAAAAACATAACTGGATTAACCAGGTTGATAATGATTTTGATAATTTAATACCTTTAGTTGATAAAGATGTAAAAACTGGAAAAGCTCAACAAGCAGTGTTTCAAGTCTTTTCAAGAGGAATTGTAACTCAGCGTGATGAATGGGTATATGACTTTTCATCTCAAACGCTAACTGAAAAGATGAGCTATTTTATAGAGGTATACAAAAATAAACTTGCTGGCTTCAACGAAGATAGATTAGATATTAAGTGGGATAGAGAACTTACGAAATATTTAGAGCGACGTATAAGTAAGAGCTTTGATACTCAAAGTATAAAGCAAAGCATATATAGACCGTTTGTTAAAATGAGTCTTTACTTTGATAAGCATTTTAATGGAATGACTTATCAATGGCTCGCTCTTTTTAATAAAAATGATCCCGATAATAAATATATAGCTATTTCAGCAATCGGAAATACCAAATCATTTCACTGTTTAGCTAGCAATACAATAATTGATTTACATCTAACAGGTGATTCTCAATGTATTCCTCTCTACCGCTACGACAAAGAAGGAAACCGCATTGACAACATTACCAACTGGGGATTAGAACAATTCCAAAACCATTACAACGACTCTGCAATTACCAAACTCGATATTTTTCACTATACCTACGCTGTATTACACAATCCCGAATATCGAAAAAAATACGAACTCAACCTAAAACGAGAATTTCCGCGCTTACCCTTCTATGAAGACTTTCATAAATGGGTGAACTGGGGTAAACAGTTGATGGATTTACATATCAATTATGAAACCGTCGAATCTTATCCTCTAAAACAAATTGATATACCCTGCGGAGATAATACACGTACACCTAAACCAAAATTGAAAGTAGACAAAACTAAAGGAAGCATCATTTTAGACGAAAACACAACTTTAGAAGGCGTACCTAAAATTGCTTGGGAATATCTTTTAGGCAACCGTTCCGCCATAGAATGGATATTAGATCAATATAAAGAAAAGAAACCTAAAGATCCAACAATCGCCGAAAAATTCAATACCTATCGCTTTGCAGATTATAAAGCCCAAGTCATCGATTTACTGTCAAGAGTCTGTACGGTAAGCGTAGAGACAATGAAGATTGTTCAGCAGATGAATAGTTAATGTAAACATAGTACAATTACAAAATATAGGCGAATAGAATTCGCGGAAATACACAGGCAAAGTTCGCCTTTGCGGACTGAAGACAAATTTAATTAAGAAATGTAGTTATGCATTACAAAGTTAGTATCGTAATTGAAAAAGATGAGCATGGCTACTATGCTTATTCTCCTGGTTTAGAGGGTTGCCAAACTCAAGGTGATTCATTGGAAGAAGTAAAAGCAAATATTCAAGAAGCAGTTGAACTCTACCTAGAAACACTCTCAGACGAGGAAAAACGGGATGTTTTCAATAAAGAGATATCGACAATGACATTAGAGGTACAAGTTGCCTAGGTTACCGCGATTGACTGCCTAAGAAGCAGAAAAATTATTGTTTGATGCTGGATTCATCTTGCTTAGGACAAGAGGAAGTCACAGAATTTATTTTAAAGAAGATACCAGGGTTGTAATTCCTTTCCATGCTGGCAGGGTATTACATCCTAAGATCGTGAAACAAGTACTTGAAGCGATCGCTCCCTCTGAAAAAAATTCACTACAGTGCTTGACAAGCTAGAATAGACATGGCATGATGATAAATCGTCCGACTAAGGGACTGTAGTTCAATTGGTTAGAGCACCGCCCTGTCACGGCGGAAGTTGCGGGTTCGAGCCCCGTCAGTCCCGTTAAAATGTATTGATGTAGAGACGTTCAATGTAACGCCTCTACATTGGTTTAACCTAAATCACCTGGATCTATGATTCGCGTTCGTATTGCTCCCAGTCCTACTGGTAACTTACACATCGGTACAGCAAGAACCGCAGTATTTAATTGGCTGTTTGCCCGCCATCATGGGGGACAGTTTATTTTACGGGTTGAGGACACGGATACGGAGCGATCGCGCCCTGAATATACTCAAAATATTCTCGACGGTTTAAACTGGCTCGGTATGCACTGGGATGAAGGTCCCATATTTCAATCAGATCGCCTAGATATCTACAAGCAACGAGTACAAGACTTACTCGATAAAGGCTTAGCATATCGCTGTTATACCACCGAAGCAGAATTGGAAGAAATGCGGGCAGCGCAAAAAGCCAGAAACGAAGCACCCCGCTACGATAACCGCCACCGAAATTTAACTCCAGAACAAGAAGCAGCTTTTACGGCTGAAGGTCGTCGTCCTGTGATTCGATTTAAGATTGACGACGATCGCGAAATTGTCTGGAACGATTTGGTACGGGGAGAGATGCGCTGGCGGGGTAGCGACTTGGGCGGCGATATGGTTATTGCACGTCGCTCGGAGGATGGTAACATCGGTCAGCCCTTATATAACTTTGCCGTTGTCGTGGATGACATGGATATGAACATTACCCATGTGATTCGTGGTGAAGACCACATCGCCAATACAGCCAAGCAAATTCTGCTCTATGAAGCTTTCGGCGCAGCCATACCAGAATTTGCCCATACGCCCTTAATTTTGAATATGACAGGGCAGAAACTTTCTAAGCGAGATGGGGTGACATCCATTTCTGACTTTAAGAAAATGGGTTTTGTCGCAGAAGCGATCGTCAATTACATGACATTATTAGGATGGTCGCCACCCGATTCTACCCAAGAAATCTTTACTCTAGAGGAAGCGGCAAAGCTCTTTAGTTTCGAGCGAGTGAATAAAGCTGGGGCAAAATTTGACTGGGCAAAACTAGATTGGATTAACAGTCAATACCTGCACAGTATGCCCGTAGATAAGTTAACCGATCTGCTAATACCCTATTGGCAAGAGGCAGGATACGAATTCGATCCGGTAAGCGATCGCGCTTGGTTGGAAAAAATTACAGCCTTAGTTGGTGCGAGTTTGACGCGGCTACCGGATGCTGTGGATATGTGTCGGTTATTCTTTGTCAAATCTGTAGAATTCAGCGCCGAAGCAACCGAACAACTCAAGCAAGCGGGGGCTGATAATGTGGTTCAAGGAATTATCACTGCTCTGGATGGCAGGGCTGAATTAAGCGCAGACAGCACCCAGGAGATTATTAAACAGGTGATGAAGGAGCAAAACGTTAAAAAAGGCTTGGTGATGCGATCGCTCCGTGCTGCCCTCACTGGTGACTTACACGGTCCGGATCTCGTTGAATCGTGGCTGATTTTGCACCAGAAAGATTTGGATAAACAACGATTGCAAGAGGCGATCGCGAAGTAAGAAGATCCCCCCTAGCCCCCCTTAAAAAGGGGGGAACAAACATTTCAAAGCCTCCCTTGAAAAAGGAAGAACAAGCATTTCAAAGTCCTCCTTTTTATGAAGAGAATCAGCATTTCAAAGTCCCCCTTTTTAAGGGGGATTTAGGGGGATCTAAAACGAGGGTAGAAAAGTATGCAAACTCGTCAACTTTACCTTCCAGAAATGGGCTGCGGTACGTGGGCATGGGGTAATCGCTTGCTCTGGGGCTACGATGAAAGCATGGACGACCAGTTACAAGCAGTATTCGATCTCTGTGTCAGCAACGGCGTGACTTTATTCGATACAGGTGATTCTTATGGTACTGGGCGCTTAAACGGACGCAGCGAGGGGTTGTTGGGGCGATTTGCGAGAGAATATCAGGGGACTGGGAAAGAAAATATTTGTATTGCCACTAAACTAGCTGCTTATCCCTGGAGATTGACCCGTCAATCGATGGTTAAGGCTGGTAAAGCTTCTGCTGAACGTTTGGGTAGAAATGTCGATTTGGTGCAAATGCATTGGTCTACAGCTAATTATGCCCCTTGGCAGGAGTGGGCGCTGTTGGATGGTCTTGCAGATTTGTACGAACAAGGTTTAGTCAAGGGAGTTGGTTTATCAAATTATGGTTCCCAACGGCTGAAACAAGTCTATAAAAAGTTGCGCGATCGCGGTGTTCCGATCGCTACGCTACAAGTTCAGTATTCGTTGCTATCTACCTATCCCGTTACCGAATTAGGTATTAAAGATGTATGCGATGAATTGGGAATCAAATTAATTGCCTATAGTCCTTTAGCGTTGGGAATCTTAACCGGAAAATATGCCCAAGGTGCTTTACCCAAAGGAATTCGCAGTTTATTATTTCGGCAGCTACTACCAGGAATTCGCCCGTTGTTAGGATGCTTGCAAGAGATAGCAAGTTCGAGAAATAAAACGATGTCTCAAGTGGCAATTAATTGGTGTATATGTAAAGGCACTATTCCCATTCCTGGGGCGAAAACTGTGGCGCAGGCAAAGGAGAATTTGGGTGCTTTGAGTTGGCGATTAGATGCTAGTGAAGTTGACGCACTAGATCGCGCTGCGGCAAGTACGGATAAGAAAATGGTACAAAATATTTTTCAGACTCGATAAAATTTGATAAATCAAAAGTTTCTTTCTTCTTATTCTCATAGTTAAGTCAAGAAAAGAGAAAAAGTCAGATAGTTTGGTTTTCGATGAGAGGGTGCATTGCTAAAAACTTTTCAAGAGCAAGCAGTCTTTCTAAGAATTTTATGTAAATAGCTGAACTTTCCTGTATAGACAGCCAGTAATTTCATCACTCATAATTATTGTCACTGATTCGATCGTTCGATTGCTTTTATTTTATTTTCAGTCATATTCTGATAAATTTGAATTTCATCAAAAAGACAATTCTGGCAATCTTTTTTTGCGCTCGCTGCGTCTAAACCGCAATTATGAAAATATCTTATGTCACGACTTACGATGCTAAAGATGTTCGGAACTGGTCGGGATTAGGTTATTATATTGCCCAATCTCTAAAAGATCGACTAATATCAATCGATTATATTGGTTCTTTAAGAGAAAAGTACAAGCTGTTATTTAAAGCAAAAAAGCTTGTATATAAAAGTTTATTTCACAAAATGTATTTGCGCGATCGAGAACCTCTTATTCTTAAAAATTACGCACACCAAATTAAAAAACAACTATCTACCGACGCAAGTATAGTATTTAGCCCTGGAACCATTCCTATTGCTTATCTGGAATGCCATCAGCCAATCGTTTTTTGGACAGACGCTACCTTTGCAGGGATGATAAACTTTTACCCAGAGTTTAGTAACTTATGCAAAGAAACTATTGACAATGGCAACACTATGGAAAGGCTAGCTTTAGAAAGATGTAAATTAGCTATTTATACATCTGAATGGGCAGCTAAAACAGCTATTGAAAATTATGGTGTCGAGCCGGAAAAAGTTAAAATTGTTCCCTTTGGAGCTAATATTCAACACAGCGATCGAATAAATGATATCCAGACAATTTTAGATTTAAGAAGCAGAAACAAATGCAAATTACTATTTTTAGGTATCGATTGGTTTAGGAAAGGTGGAGATATTGCTCTGGAGGTAACTAAGCAGTTAAATCAAGCAGGGATCGGAACCGAGTTAACGATAGCTGGATGTCACCCACCCTTACAGGAATACCTTCCTAGCTATGTTAAAGTTCTAGGTTTTGTGAGTAAGTCTACGCAAGACGGACAACAATTAATTAATAGATTACTAGCTGAATCTCATTTCTTAATATTACCTTCAAGAGCAGAATGCTACGGAGTTGTTTTTTGTGAAGCTAACTCGTTTGCTGTTCCTTGTATTTCTACAGATGTAGGTGGAATTTCAACAGTTGTGAAAGATGGCTTAAACGGTAAGTTATTTTCAACAAATACGAATGTCGCTGATTATTGCTCGTATATTTCTGATATTTTCTCTAATTATTCTCAGTATCGAGCTTTAGCTCTTTCTGCATTTAATGAATATCAGTCTCGCCTTAATTGGTCAGTAGCGGGGAAAACAGTAAATAAATTATTAAGCGAGATAAGTTAGCTCAAGTTTAGTTTCTCTAATTACCTGCTCGCTCCTAAATCCGGGTGTGTTGCAATTTATCGTCGTGCATGGTGCAAAATTTGAGCAATTTAAAGAATTCCCAGAGGCATCTGAGCAGCAATTACAAGCCATCCATAATTTATTATCGTATTTACAATTAAATTCCCACTCTTATATATCTTAGAAATAAAATTTAATAGGAGTTTTGCAACAATGTAAAACCTGCTCAAACTCCAATTGATAGAGAATAAATTAGTTGACTTATCTCCGACTCGTTTCCGATTGGATTCCTTCTACCAGCTTCACCATCATAGTCGTCAAGCTATCGTATTTCGGTTGCTCTGCAACTGAAGATTTATGGCGACAAAAGATAGGCGCAACTCTTTGCTTGACTTGAGAGCCAACGGTAAAACAAATATCTCCATCTTCGTATTCAAATAGAGGAAAAGCACCGTTCCCCCACTCTTTCGCCAGGGATACAGCTCTCCCTAAAGAGATAAATTTGTCGATTTTAGCGTATTCGCTGCGATCGCTTCGATTTGGATATGGTAAGTTGCCTAAAAAGCCACCATCACTCCATTGATATAATTCGTAAACTTCTGTGGGTAAGTCAAAGGGTAAATCTTTCAGCTTTTGCTTAATTTCTGCGTAACTCAGACCGTCTTCCAATATTGGATAAGCAACACGACCATCGGGAGATTTCGGTGGCACGTAATTTGCGATAAATTCTAGGGCTTCATTTAAAGTAGATACCATCCTCTTCTGCCTCAAAGACTACTGCATTGCATAATACTATCTATGCTGCACCGAACCGGTACATCAAACATCCGCTCTACTGAAGAATTAGCAATATTTTTGGTTTCTTAACGTTTAATTCCTTTAAATCGTTCTTGTGCTGATTGAAACGCCGATCGCATCACGGCTTGAATTTGCTGCGGATCGGGCTTTTTGCCTCCCATCAAGTCACCAAAGTAGACACAAGCCCCCTCTCCTAGCGCCCATGTATATGCAGCAGCCCAGGAAGCAGCAATGACGCTACCAAACCCAGGAATGAATTTAATCAATTCTCGCCCGATTGCCTGTGCCAAGAAACCCCCTGCGATCGCGCTGACTACGCCCCCTGCTTGCGACGGGGTTAATGTCTGTCCGTATAATTTCCCTAAGAGGCTGACCATTGATACCTGTACGGCTGTGAGTACGGGCATGGTAGCAAAGGGTAAAGGTACGGCTGCTAGAGTAGCGGCGGCGATCGCAAAGGCAAGCATGTAGCGCCGTCCCACGTCCCGATAGAGGTTGCCAATTTGCTGACCTGCTTTTTCATCCAATAACTGATAGATTGCCCTAGCTTCGGCTTCTGGGAGCAAATCAGCTAACGTATCTCTCAAGGCTTCTAAACCATAAAACACTGGGTTATAGTCATCTTCTTCTAAGGTAAAGTCGATAAGAACCGCGCGATCGTATAAGCCGCTAAAGTTCTGTTGAATCGCACTAAAGGCGCGAGTCACGACATCAAATTGAGGTGGATAGTCTGGGTGATCGGCTGTCCCTATAGGATAAACTTCATGCAAGCAACTGACAGCTAGCAAGCAGGGTATATCTGGATATTTCTGGCGCAACGTTTGCGCAATTTGTTTTAAGCTATCGGTAGCAAAATCGTTAATTTTTACCGTGAGAATCAGGACTCTAGCACCCTGACTAGCTTGTTGCAGATCTCCAATCAGTTCTTGGGCGATCGCTTGCGTCTCTCGATTTACATCTCCCAATCCCACTGTATCGGTAAAAATGAGTAGCGGCAGATCGTTAGTCGGATAGGCATAGCGTTGGGTATGTTGCGTATGAGGGCGAAATCCTTGTCCGACGATTTCGGCTGAAACTCCGGTTAAGCCGCGCACGAGCGAACTTTTTCCCGCCTGGGGTTTGCCAATGAGTAAAGCTTCTGTCGTGGGTAGTTCGGCGCGTACCGTCGCTAAAATCTCCGCTACTCGTTCATCGCTGACGCTGAACCAGTTGACTATCGTTTGTGCTGCTCGATCTACAGGCAGAAGTTGCATTATCTTTGCTGTTGTTTGGTTCCAGACAGCATGAATCCCGTCACTCTGAGACTCTTTAACTGTCTCATGTGTGATTCGGTCGGACGAGGGCAATTCGCGATCGCGTTGCTCGGTCATTGACATCAAAACAGGCAATAGGTTCCAATAACATCCTATCGAGCCATGAGGTGCAATCGCTACTCGGTCGTTTAAGCTTTGCTATGCTTTTTTACTATCAGCCCGTTACCTCAACAACTTTCCCTATGGCGATTGTGTCTATTGCATGACGAACATTTGATACTAAAGGTACGAGATCGGACAAGCGATTACTCGCAGCAACCATTACGACAATCGAAACTCCAGACTGTGGCAAATTTTGCTGATATCGCAAATTCCGATCTGTAGTCACCAAAATAGTGAACCCTGCTTGATTCATAAGTTGAAGTAGTTCACCATTTTTTTTACCTGCCTAACCCATCTCTACAACTGTAAAAATTTCATAATCGGTCAGTTCGCGTTTGAGAGGTTTCGGTACGCATTCATCAAGC
>NZ_PYCI01000187.1:0-11136 GCF_003015105.1 Chroococcidiopsis sp. CCALA 051
TTGATTAAATCTCATCCCAACTACCAAAGTCTACGTTCCTACGGCACTATCGCCGCCTGATTCTGTCCGATGTATTGTTTTAGAGTTGTGCTAAAAAATCCCCTGACCAGGTGTAAGTAAATTGTCAGGATCGTAGCGGCGCTTGGCGCTGACTAGCCTACCCCATACTGGATAAAAGTGCTGTCTCCAATCGGCTTGAGAAAATGGAACGGCATCAATCGGGTAGCGATATCCACCACTGTCACGGTTGCGCTCGAAAAACGTGCGGTTATCAGCTAGCATTTTGGCGATCGCGCTAGCATTGGGTGGTGCAGTGCGTAGAATCGCAAATAGAAACACAACCTCCTCATCAGGAACCCGAAACAGCGGTAGCCTCAAGCGGTCTGTTGCCACGGGATACAGCAGTACTGGACCCTGACCCGTATCTGCTAAAGTTAAGTTAGAAACGATCTTGCCGACAAAGCCGTTAACTGCGGTTTCTGGTACGAATAAATCTAACCAAGGATGCGGATAAAACCATACTCCACTCTCCTTTAAAAAAGCTACAGTTGGAGCTAACCGATTCGCAAAATCAAAGTAAGACTTATCTTCAATCTGTTGAGTACCCTGAGTGTAACTTAACCCAGCAAGTAAACTGCTATTGTCTGGTTCATCTGGTAGTGTATAAAAGCTAGCTGCCTCCAACATATAACGCCATCCACCACTAGCATCGGGTACGACTTGACCTTCTACGTAGTCAAATCGTTTTTGGGCAATTAGCCAGCGCTGGTCGTGCGTCAAAGCAGCCAGATTGTTGTAAAACAAGAGAAATACACGGCTATTTTGGGCAGACGGAATCAGGCGAACTGTTGCCCTGACGATAATGCCACATTGACCCAACCCTGCCAGCACTGCTTCAAACAAATCGCGATTTTGGGAGCGAGAACAAGTTTCTAGGTTGCCCGCACCCGTGACGACTTGAAGGGATAAGACGTTATCCACCTGCACGCCATAACGATGACTCCTACCACCGATCCCACCAACGGCTAAAGTGCCACCCACGGATAGCTCGATGTAATCTGTCAAGACGGGGGGTGTCAGTTGTCGCTCCAGCGATGCAAGGAGCAATTGGCTCCACAATACACCTGCATCCACTTCTGCCCCCTCTGCATTAATAGTATGAATCGTATCGAGCGAACTCATATCAATAACTATCCCCGCCTCTATGAGCGGTTGACCGTAAGTGGAGTGCGCTTGACCGCGTGCAGCAACTTTCAGCTTGTGGCTGCGAGCAAACCGGACAATTCTCACGATGTCCTCAACCGAACCTGGTTTGAGTACAGCACTTGGGTAACGACGCACGAGATGACCGAAATCATCAGCGGCAGCATTGCGGGTGGCAGAATCGGTGTAAAGTGTACCGTCCAGGGGTGGCAGAGATTCAAACTCAGATGCAGCACTGGCGGATGTGACCCACGATCGCATGGCAGGATTGAACCCAATAATAATCGCCGAAGCGATCGCACCTTGCAAAACTTGACGGCGTGAAGCATTCTTCATCCAGCATCCCCTGAACTAGCGTTTGACAGACCGAAATTCTTTTGCTCAATTAGAACTTCTTCAAACTTAAATGATAGTTTTCTCATTGAAAGCAATAAAATTTGTGTCGGACTAATGCATGATGAGTTCGAGCTGTTCAAAGCAGTTATTTGACAGTAGTAGATGGGGCAACAGGCGTTAAGCTGGCAACAAAAGTAGAATCGGCAGGTTGAACTTCGATGACTCCTCGAAACATATTCATGCCACAGGTGAAAGTATAAGTCCCTGGTTTGTCCGGCGTGAACTCGATGGGTGTGACTTGGTTGAGGGGGAGATTCTGGGCGATATGAAAGTCAGGAAATCGAATTTCTTCGAGGCAACTGCTAGGATCTGTACGGTGGAAGTTGAGTCGGACTCTTTGACCTGCTTTTACCACAACTCGACTGGGTTCGTACCCACCATCAACAGCAATCTCGACTGCCTGAATTCCTTGACTCGTCTTGGCTTTGTGTGACTTAGGCTTGCTGAGCAAAAACCACCACAGTTCTAGTCCAATTAATCCCAAACCACTAACCGTAACGGCTCCTTTCAACCATAGCGGTTGTTCGATCCGGTGGAACTGACCCTTCTGCTCTATTTCGGAGCGTTGCATCCCTTCATGAGACATTTGTGCCACTGCTTGTCCCGAAGCAATGCCTAATGCCAATCCTATACTCGCAATACCACCTACGATCGCAGTTTTGCTTACCATTGAAAACCTCCTATAAAACTGCTCCTGGCTCCTAACAAAAATCTAAATCCTGCTAATACCAATTGACTTTTTGACTACGGCAGAAAGATCCCCCCAACCCCCCTTTTCAAGGGGGGCTATAGAAAATCGTCTCTAACATAGCTTGAGTGAAATGGTATAACGTCCGCAAAGAATGTCACCTTCTTCAGCATCATGAATTTAGCGCCCAGTTTTCGGATGGAAGTTACGCAGACGCAGTGCATTTGTCACCACTGAAACAGAACTAAATGCCATTGCCGCACCTGCAATAATCGGACTGAGCAACCAACCAAAGAAAGGAAAGAGAATACCTGCGGCGATTGGAATGCCAGCCACGTTGTAGATGAAAGCAAAAAACAGATTTTGTCTGATATTACGAATCGTGGCACGCGAGAGTTGAATTGCGGTGACGATGCCTTGTAGGTCACCAGAAATTAATGTAATATCGCTAGCGGCGATCGCCACATCCGTTCCCGTACCAATAGCAATTCCCACATCCGCCTGCGCCAAGGCTGGTGCATCGTTAATCCCATCGCCAACCATTGCGACAATTTTGGGAGTCGTGAATCGTTTTTTGCTCCCCTGCTGCTCTAATTGCAGAGACTTAACAACCTCAGCCTTGCGATCGGGACGAACTTCTGCCATGACTCGGTTAATCCCGACTTCCCGCGCAATAACTTCCGCCGTGCGGCGGTTGTCACCAGTCAGCATTATTACCTCTAATCCCATCTGCTGCATAGTGCGTACAGCAGCAGCAGAAGATGGTTTGACGGCATCCGCAATTCCCATAATGGCTTGGACTGTGCCGTCTACAGCAATCCAAATGACTGTTTTACCGAGATACTCCAGTCGATCCCACTGTGGCTGTAATTGGCTAGTGTTAATTCCCAATTCTTGCATCCAGCGCTGCGTGCCAATTTGTACGAAGCGATCGCCTACGTATCCTTGCACGCCACTACCTGCAACCGCTGCAAATTCTCGTGCGTCGGTCAATTCTACTCCTTGAGAAGAGGCGTATTGCACCACCGCTTCAGCCAAAGGATGTTCTGAATTACGTTCGACAGCAGCAGCTAGGCGCAAGAGTTTTAGCTCGTTGCTATGTGCCGTTCCGTTCACCGTGACAAAATCGGTGACAGTTGGCTTACCTTGCGTAATCGTACCTGTTTTGTCAAGCACGATCGCTTGCAGTTTGTGCGCTAGTTCCAGGCTTTCTGCACCTTTAATCAGAATGCCATTTTCCGCACCTTTACCTGTTCCTACCATAATTGAGGTTGGTGTAGCTAAACCCAAAGCACAGGGACAGGCGATAATTAACACTCCAACGGTGGTAATCAATGCCATCGTCAGGTTACCCATGATGTTAAACCAGATGACAAAGGTAGCGATCGCGATCGCGATGACCGCAGGTACAAACCATCCCGTCACTTGGTCTGCCAACCGTTGAATCGGTGCTTTAGAACCCTGAGCTTGCTGTACGAGCTTGACAATTTGCGCCAAAAATGTATCTTTACCAACTCGTGTCGCCCGAAATTTAAAGCTGCCAGTTTTATTGATCGTAGCCCCAATCGCTTCATCTCCAGGCTGCTTTTTCACAGGCAAGCTTTCACCCGTCACCATTGACTCATCAATCGTGGAGGAGCCATCAACGATTTCTCCATCGACTGGAATCTTTTCCCCAGGACGAACCAGGATGATATCCCCCAAAACGACTTGGGCAATCGGAATATCCACCTCGCGATCGTTGCGAATGACACGCGCTGTTTTTGCCTGTAAGCCAATTAGTTTGCGAATTGCTTCTGAGGTTTGTCCCTTAGCGCGATTCTCTAGAAGTTTTCCCAGCAAGATTAAGGTAATGATGACAGCGGCGGCTTCGTAGTAAACGTCTGGGTTCAAACCCTGAGCGATAAACCACCCAGGAAAGAAGGTGGGAAACAGAGAATATAAGTAAGCCGCACCCGTACCGATCGCCACTAGAGTATCCATCGTGGCTGTATGGCGCTTGAAAGCTTTCCAGGCATTGACATAGAAGGATGCACCGCACCAGAACTGCACTGGAGCCGTGAGGATCAGTTGCAGCCAGGGATTGTGCAGCCACATAGGGATGAAGGGGATAGATAACCCCGTCATAGCAGGCAACGACCCAATCACCAGTACGGCACTAATAATCCCGCTAATCCAAACCTTACGAGTCAAGTCGCGATTTTCTACCTGCCGCGTCCGACGTTCGGCATCGTCATCTGCTGCCAACACATCTTCTTGCATCGGCTGAGCGGAATATCCGGCTGCGTCAACCGCATTTTGCAGTGTCGCCACATCTGTTTTGTCAGGATCGTAAGTAACTGTAGCTTGTTCTGCACCAAAGTTAACGCTGGCATGACTCACCCCAGGAACAGAGCGAATCGCGGCTTCAATGTTGTTAGCACAAGAGGCACAACTCATGCCTTTTAGTTTCAGCGTGATGTTATCCATATGGCGATTACTTTTTATTGGTAACCAATTGCTGCTTAAACCGCAGGATAGCCTACAGCAGCGATCGCATTTTCAATTTCTGCTGCCGATCGTTGCGTCTCAATACTGACCATTTTTGTTTTCGGCTCGGCTTCTACTTTTGCCGTTGCATCAACCTTCTTCACTGCTTGAGTTACAGTATCGACACAAGCAGCGCAAGCGAGTTTGGGAACTTTGAGCTGGATTAACATTTGCTCAACTCCATAACGTGACTAAATCTATTGTGAATCCTCTAGTTAACTGGAGAGTCAAGGGGGAAGCAACAATTTTTACCTGTCAACCTCTGTTCGGAAATGGCATTAGGGCATACGATATCAACGGCACTCAATGCAATTCTCGATTGTGTGGATGACATTTGTAGGGGCGCACAGCTGTGCGCCCCTACCAGACGTGTATTGCATCCAATTGAAAACCGCTATCAAGGTAGAATCATTGAGCAGTTACAACTGGGCAAACTTCATTTTCTCACCTTTGACTTAGCCAAATAGACAAAAAAAGGAGCGCCAACGATCGCTGTCATCACACCCACAGGTAATTCTTGAGGTTTGAGCAATACACGCGCTGCTACATCTGCAACTAAAAGTAAAGTTGCGCCCACAACTGCCGCATAAGGTAAAATCCAACGGTAATCAGCTTTGATGAAAAATCTTACGGTGTGGGGAACGACTAAGCCGATAAAACCAATTGGTCCCGCTAAGGCGACCGAACTTCCTGCTAGTAAAACCACGCCGATTGCGGTCATAATTTTTACCCAAGCTGTCTGTTGACCTAAGCCTTTTGCCACATCTTCACCCAGGCTCATTGTCGTAATTTGTCTACCCAAAGCAAAAGCAACAATTAATCCCACCCCGATAAAAGGTAGTACTTGCAACAGAATGTCAGTATCGCGCCCAGCCAGCGAACCAGCTAACCAAAATCTAATTTCTTCTAGGGTTTGTTGACTGACAATCAAGATTCCCGTAGTCAGGGACGAAATCAGAGCTGTCAGCGCCGCACCTGCGATCGTGAGATTCAGAGGGGTTGCCCCTCCCCGTCCCAGAGAACCAAGAAAGTAGACCAAAATTGCCGTGGCTGCTGCACCTAGCATGGCAGCAAGAGTTAAAACGCTCAAGCTAGAACTGCCAAACAGAAAAATTGTCGCCACGACAGCTAGTGCTGCGCCTGACTCAATCCCCAAAATCCCTGGGTCAGCCAAAGGGTTGCGCGTCAAGCCTTGCATTAACGCTCCCGATACTGCAAGCGACGAACCAACGAGCAACGCCATTAGCGATCGCGGTAGTCTTACAGTCTGGACGATGAGATGATTGTAAGAACCGTCAAAAGCGCTGAAGGATTTCAAAATTTGAGCTAGAGGTATTTCTGCTGCACCTAAACTGATGCTATATACAAAGCAAATGAGCAGGATTCCCAGCCCGACAATTAGACCCAGCAAGGGCGATAGTTTTGGCATATTCGCTCCTTTAGGTGAGCTGGCGATCGCTTTTCTCATCGTGCTTTTACGATCTTGAATGCGTAGTTCTAGCCTTATTGGTTCAAGTTTTGAATTAGAATTGCAGACAATTGACAATCATTGTACAGACAAATGACCCAAAGAGCGTCAAATACTTCCAGACTGCACTCGCCAAAGACTAGCATAAATGCCATTAAGTGCTAATAAGTCTTCGTGTTTACCCTGCTCGACAATTTCACCTTTATCCATCACGTAAATGCGATCGCTGTGACGAATTGTGGAAAGGCGGTGAGCAATAGCTATGGTGGTACGATTTTGGGTAATCTTTGTCAGGGATTTTTGAATTGCGGCTTCGGTTTCGTTGTCCACCGCAGAGGTTGCCTCATCTAAAATTAGAATGGGCGGGTCTTTGAGAATCGCACGGGCGATTGCAATTCTCTGTCTTTGTCCGCCAGAAAGCTTCTGTCCCCGTTCTCCAACGATTGTATCGTAACCTTGCGGTAACTCCAGAATAAACTCGTGTGCTTCGGCTAATTGGGCGGCGCGGACGATCTCTTCGTCGCTGGCGGCTAAGTTACCATAGGCGATGTTTTGAGCTACCGTACCGTGAAATAAAAACACGTCCTGGCTTACCCAACCAATGCAACGTCGCAATTCTTGTAGTTGTAATTCTCGAATATCGACTCCATCAATCCTAATGCGTCCGCTTTGAATTTCGTAAAACCGCAGCAGAAGCTTGACGAGCGTACTTTTCCCCGAACCCGTCGCACCGACAATACCGATATTCGCTCCTGCGGGAATATGCAGCGATAGGTTTTTCAAGATATTGTGGCGCTCTTTGTAGGCAAAGGCGATATTCTCTATCTGCACTTCACCGCGTACTGTTGTTAATTGTAAGGTGCGATCGCCCCCTGGAATCGCGATCGGAGTATCCAACAATCCCATTACCCTACGGATCGAAGCCATTGCTCTTTGATATTCGTCCATAATTTGGCTTAAAGAAGCAAAGGGCCACAATAATAGCTGTACGATGAATACCAAAAAACCGTAAGTTCCTACCGTGAGGCGATCGTTTGCTACAGCTACACCACCAAAAAATAACGTGGCGATAAAACCCACTACAACTAAGAAGCGAATTAATGGATAAAAAGCCGCAGAAAGGGCGATTGCTTTTTTGTTACTACGTCTATAAGCATCGCTTTCATCAAAAACGCGACTGCGCTCGTAGTTTTCGGTAGTGAAGCTTTTAATTGTCGCAATTCCTGAGAGATTGTTGGCTAAACGGCTACTAATGAATCCCGCTTTTTCGCGCACGTCTGCATAACGAGGAGCGAGTTGTTTTTGGATCGCAAACGAACCCCAAAATATGAAGGGAATAGGTAAGATTGCGAAAGGAGCCACACTAGGAGCAATCAAAATAAACGAACCACCTACAGCAAAAATTACGGTGAGAAATTGCAGGATTTCTGCTGCGCCAAAATTGAGAAATCTTTCTAATTGATTGATATCATCGTTTACAATCGAGAGAAGTTCTCCAGTCGAGCGTTCTTCAAAATAACTCAGTTCTAATTCCTGCAAATGGCTATAGGTATCGAGGCGTAATTCGTGCTGAATTGTTTGGGCAAGGTTGCGCCAGAGGCGATCGTACAGAAATTCAAATAATGATTCTAAACTCCAAACTAATAAAGTTAATAGCGACAGTATTGCTAATTGACCGATAATGTTGGTTATGCCAATTTGAGCAATCAGAGAATTCTCTTTTTCCACTACCACATCGACTGCAACACCGATTAGATAGGATGGCGCTAGGTCGCAGAGTTGATTGAGAATTGTACAGGTGACAGCAATCCAGATTTGAGGACGGTGGTTTTTGGCATAGCCTAACAATCGTAGCAATGGATGCTTTTTGGAGCGTAAATTAGAAGTTGGCGAAGGTGGCATAGTAAATGTCCAACGCAAAAAACATAAACTTAAGGTGAATTAACTAGATACTTAAACAAGTCATCAAGCATGGCATGAACTGCAAAAATATCTGAACTATGCCAATGATGACCTACAAAATAGACGCGATCGCGCTGCACGACATTAAGTTGTTGCCATAAGGGTCTTTGTTTGAGCTTTTCTAGCGTCTTCTTATCATCTTTATCATCCCAAGTCAAAAAGAAAAGAACATCCGCATCAATATCTGATATTGTTTCTTCTGACAGGTTTTCTACGTAGAAAAGATCTCCTGATTGCGATCGCGGACGTTGCACTTCAAGATCTTTTAGCACCGTTCCAGAAAAATGCTTTTCTCCATACGCCCAAATTCCATATTGCGAACTGGTACTGGCAACAGATATCTTTAGATTGTGGCGGCGATCTCCTAACATTTGTTTGAGTTTTTCAAGGCGCTGCCAATAATCATTCATTAATTGTTTGTTTGCATCTTCTTTGTCTAATATTTGCGCCAGTTCCTTTAATTGTTGCTTCCACGAAGGAGGAGGATAGGGAATATTTAATACAACTGTAGGCGCAATATGAGATAGCTGTTTATAAATGCCTTTTGAGTAATAAGAATTAGCTAGGATGAGATCGGGTTTCAGGTGCAAAATCTTTTCTAAATTAGGAGCGTCATGTCCTCCAACAAGTTCTATGCCATCGACTTTATCTTGAAGATAATTAGGAATAGGATTGGATAATTCAAGATATACTGATGCAATAGGTTTGATACCTAATGCCAAACTATTAGCGGAAGTATCTAAATCCAGAATCACAACTCGTTTGGGATGACGAGGAATGCAAGTTTCACCCATCACATGCTTCACGAACCGACAATTCTCTACCAACTGTTTTGAGCGTGTAAGGCTGCGATCGCCGATCGTGTTACAAGTCGAAATCAGCGTTACCACTAAGATTCCCAAACATGCTAGATAGGCAAAGCGGCGTAAAGAGATTTTCATGAATGTACTAACTACTCAAAACTGCCAGGAAACTGTTCCTAGAACGGTGAATGGCTCCCCTGGATAAAGACTCAGATCGCTATAAGCAGATTCAAAATAGTCTACATCAAATAAATTCCTAAAGTTCAGAGCTGCCCTAAATTGCCCGCGATTGTAAAAGATCGCTGCATCCGTGCGAAAATAGCTGGGTAAAGTAAACGAATTATCTAAATCTCCCTGGCGATCGCCGACATAGAAAAATCCTAAGCCAAAGCCCAATCCTTGCAAATTCCCTGATTGAATTTCATAGCTCGTCCATAAATTGAAGCTGCTTTCTGCCACATTATTAATTCGATTACCAATTGCAAAAGTTTCATCTTGTGTAATCCGTGCATCGGTATAGGCATAACCACCAATAATGTTCCATCCTGGTAAAATTTCGCCACTAACAAATAGCTCGACACCTTGACTATTTTGCTCTCCTGTTTGAATTTCAAAATCAGGATTATCAGGATCGGTAGTGTTAACGTTAGTGCGAGTTAAATCGTACAATGCCAGCGTGGCAGAAAGGCGATCGCTTATATCTGCTTTGACTCCAACCTCATATTGCGTCCCGCGACCTGGCTCAAATAGCTCGTCATCAGCAGATCTGCCATAACTCGGTATAAAAGAGCGAGTATAGCTAGCATAAAGCGAAATCGGCTCAATGGGCTGGTAAACTACACCCAGACGTGGACTAAATGCATCCCCAGATTGAGATGTTTCAGTATCTTCAATTCGATCTTCGTCAGTTTGTTCAAAAGCATCAAATCGACCACCTAGCAGTAATTTAAAATTATCTGCCAAGGTTATTTGATCTTGAAGATAA
This sequence comes from Chroococcidiopsis sp. CCALA 051, assembly GCF_003015105.1. Taxonomy (NCBI): domain Bacteria; kingdom Bacillati; phylum Cyanobacteriota; class Cyanophyceae; order Chroococcidiopsidales; family Chroococcidiopsidaceae; genus Chroococcidiopsis; species Chroococcidiopsis sp. CCALA 051. The sequence goes on from NZ_PYCI01000187.1 coordinate 10,035, forward strand.
ATACCGATTGAATCGGTTGTTACTTCATTATCACTAGGGCGATCGATTATCTCAAGCCTTTGAGAACTGTAAATTGGGTTAAAAACGTCAATAGGCGTTCCTTGGAAAGTTCTCAAGGTCACGTCGGTATAATTAGACCGTCTCAAATCGACACCAAATAGCAGCTGATGCTCGATCGCTCCTGTAGAAAATTTACCAACTATATTCGTGAATAGATCTAAGATTTCTTCGTTGTAATCGCGATCGTCACCTTGACGCAGTAAAGTTCTTAGATCGGGTTCGAGGCTATCAACACCGATACCTCTAATTTTTTGTTCGAGAGTGGAAAAGTAAAAAGCATTTCGCAATGACCAGTTTTCACTCAAGCGATGCTCTAGATCGTACCCAACTCGGAAAACCTCTGGACTGTATTCACTATCTTCGCTGGAAAAATTGCGATCGCGCTTAATTTCGCCGTTTGGGTTATCTAATACAGTTCCTATAGCGGGAAGACCAGAGGGATAACTCTGATTTATCTTGATGTACTGCGAATCAAATTTTAGCTCGGTTTTTTCGCCAAGTTCAAACTTTAAAGCACCTGCAACTGCTGAGGTTTCTGGCTCGACAAAATCGACAAAACTTTCGGCTTCTTCATAAGAGGCATTGAGTCGATACAATGCTGTTTTAGAATCATTCAATGGACCAGTTAAATCGATCGCACCGCCGTAACGGTTATAACTGCCAATAGTCGCTTCAACTGAGTAAAAAGGATCGCGCAGAGGTTGTTTGCTGACAATATTAATTGTCCCACCAGGATCGCCCTGACCAAATAGAACTGAAGCAGGACCCCTGAGAACTTCTACCCGTTCAATATCCGAGAAACTTGCTTGTGTTCCTGCTGGAACTCCATAACTCAATCCGTTTCTGGTAACGTTTGGTCCGTAGTCGCCAACAGAAAATCCTCGAATCGTGAAACCAGCAAATCCAGGGATATAATTAGGAGCAGTTTGAGTTGCACCAGGGACATTTTTAATTGCTTCATTTAACAATACTTCGGACAGTTTTTGGCGCTTGGCAGTAGACAGAAAAGCCATCGAACCGATAGAGTGCCTTTTAGAACAAA
>NZ_PYCI01000030.1:0-54969 GCF_003015105.1 Chroococcidiopsis sp. CCALA 051
GAATTGGAATTGCTATATATCGCTCAGTAGTTTCACTAATGCCATATTAGTGAAATATTTGCTATAGAGATAGAGCAATTTATTAGATTGAATTAAATATAAAGTTTGCCTAGAAGCTGAAAATGGGCAAACTGAAATAGTCATGAAACATGAAAAATATAAAAAACTATGATAAAAAAACGCAATTTGATGCTATTCGACCTTTCTATTTTTGGTCATCATGCAGCATACATTAAATATCTCATACAATATTGGGGCGATCGCCAGTTAGCAGATAGACTCGATGTAGTTGTATCACCAATGTTTCTTGAAAAACACGCTGAAGTTGTCGGTCTCGTTGCCGAATATAATCAAAATAATATTCAAATAGTAGCGATCTCCGCCGCAGAAGACGCTGCGCTCAAATCTCGAAATTCCAAGTTAAAGCGTGCTTGGCGCAACTTTCAAGAATGGCAAATACTTTGTCGATATGCTAAATCTTTAAACGCTAGCGAGTGTCTGATTATGTATTTAGATACTTGTCAAATTCCACTAGCTCTAGGATTCAAGTCACCTTGCAAATTATCTGGAATATATTTCAAGCCAACTTTTCACTATAGCGACTTTAGTAGCTACGTACCTTATAGAAAAAGTTTTCTGCAACAACATTGGGAAAAAACTGTCATAGCACGGATGCTAAAGCATCCACAATTGAAGACTCTCTTCTGTCTCGATCCCTTCGTCATCAAACATTTGGATCGATTGAATTCTCATGTAGCAGCCGTACATTTACCAGATCCAGTCCAAGTCGATCGCCATGTTTCTGAAATCATACAGCCAGACCTTCTCAAAACAAAATTAAGTATTAATGCTAATCGGCAAATATTTCTTCTGTTTGGTTCGTTTGAAGCCGAACGTAAAGGAGTGTATCAAACGCTGGAAGCGATATCGCAGTTGCCATCAAATCTTAGCGCACAGATCTGTCTTTTAATTGTCGGCAATGCATATCCGCCAGAGCAAGCAGCCATCCAGTCACAAATTGAGCGAGTTCAGCAGTCACACCCCGTACAAATTCTGACACGGTTTGAATATATTTCTGAAGATACCGTACAAGCATATTTTCAACTTGCTGATGTCGTATTAGCCCCATATCAACGTCATATTGGTATGAGTGGCATTTTACTACTAGCTGCCGCAGTCCAAAAACCAGTTCTCAGTTCCAACTACGGTTTAATGGGAGAAATGGTTAAACGCTATCGGCTAGGGTTAGGTGTAGACTCCGCGATACCAAGTGAAATTGCTCAAGGATTAACTCGATTTTTGACTGACGCTACTAGTTTAGGCGATCGCAATAGCATGAAACAGTTTGCCGAGCAAAATACTGCCGAGGAATATGCCAAGGTAATTTTTCAGTACGTGTAACATTTCATAATTGTAGGGTGCGTTGTTTAACGCACCCTACTAGTTAAGATTGATGAGTTGTAGCAGGCTCTGATTTTGGCTTACTTCCACCCATGCCTAAACTGCGAAAATAAATCCCACCTACAGTCACTAAAAACGCTACATAAGATATTGCCTGGACTAAAAATAGGTCGTCTCGATAGCCAAATAAAGCTTTTAAAATTACGCCAGGGAATTGCTCGTCTGGTAAAATTTTCGAGGTATTCCATACTCTTGGTCCCAAAATACACGAGGGATTGCGGGTGAAGCGTTCGTAATAAAAACACAGACTTTCTGACTGTCGATTCAATTTGGCAAGAGTAGCAATAGCAGTATCAAAATGTGCCAGTGCAGAAACAACTAACCCCGCCACGATTAGCAATAATAGAACGCCCATGATTTGAAAAAATAGGCGAATGTTAATTTTTACGCCCCACTTAAATAACAAAAATCCGATTGCGATCGCACTCACTAAACCACCAATTGCCCCAATCGCCGGAAAAAAACCTTGTTGAAAATTGGCAGCAATAAATAAGACGGTTTCAAACCCTTCTCGCAGTACGGCAATGAAAATTAAGCTAAAAACGCCCCAACCCGCACCATTGTTTTGTTTGAGCGCCGCCGTCACCGTCCCTTCCACTTCCGCCTTCAAAAACCGCGCCTGACGAGTCATCCAAATCAGCATCCAACTAAGCATAGCGATCGCGATAACGCTGAAGACTTCTTCCATCAGTGGCTCTACCACTGGAGTATATTCAGGATTTATTGAACCTACAGCTTGAATGATGGCACTGAATAACAAACCCACCAACGCACTCGCAGCGATTCCAACTCCAACACCAGCATAAACCCAGGAGTTGAGTTTGCTCTGTTTGGCTTTCTTGAGCAAAGCCAAAACTATCCCCACGACGAGGGCTGCTTCTACTCCCTCCCGCAGAGTAATGACAAAAGTAGGTAGAGCGGCACTAAAATTCATTGGATTTTCTAAGTAATTTTATCCAGATAATTTCACAAAATCACTGATTGTTAACAGTCAATAGTTAATTGTTTGCAACTACAAACCATCAACGATTGACCATCAACACTACACAGTACTACCACTAAAGTCGCGTAGCATCTTTTTAATTTCGATGTTGTGCAGTTCTTCCGTTCCAATCATGGTACGGGCAAATTCCTCTAGATAAACGCTGGCATCTTCTACAGTGTCGAGCAGCTTTTTATATAAATCTAGCGCTTTCCGTTCGTGAGAAAGACTTTCTTCCAAAATATCCCGTACCGTATGCTGGTGGGTTTCCTCCATCGGAGCAATTCTCAGGCTGGGATGTCCTTCTAAACCAGTTAAAATTTCTCCTACTTGTTGGGCATGTGTGAGCGACTCGGTAGCTTGCAGTTTGAAAAACTCGACAATTGGAATCCGGTTGGGACCAGTCACCATGAGAGAGTAGTGGGTATAGCGTACCACCCCCGCCAGTTCAAACTCCATGATGGAGTTTAGCAGTTCGATTGTCTTTTTTTGGTCGAGTTCGCGCATTGTTATTTATCATTTGTTATTGGTCATTGGTCATTGGTCAGTAGGTTGTAGCATTTCGTTATTACCTACTGACGACAGACGATCTATAACTGTAACAAATCTGGGTTTAGGCGGAGGGATTAGATTTGCTAATAACTTGCTGCGAGTTTTGCTCGATCGCTTTGACTAACTGAGATACTTCCTCGGGAGTATTGACAGGTTTAGCTGGGGGAACGGCAGAGGGCCAAGCTTTGGCAAGGTCTTTGAAACTCGTTTCTATTGTCTTGTGTGCTTCGGGGTTTTCCTTTGCCATTTGGTCGGCTATCTTTTGATATAGGTTGTTGGCATAGATGACAAAACCACGGGAGTCTTGGTACTCAATTGCAGCTGAAATTTTACCATTGGCGATCGCCGCTCCATATTCGGAGTTAGCAGCATCGAGTAATTCGTTGATGACTTGAAGGTTAAATGCGGCAGAGGAACGCTCGTTTTCTGGTAATGCCGCGATCGCGCCGTCTACCGCTTGCATAGAAGCTGAGAAGTCGGCTTGCACTTTATCGGACTTGGGCTGAGCTTTAATCAAATCTTGCAAGCCAATCAAAGTTGTCTTAAATTCTTTAACATTGCGTTCGTTGAGCTGATCTTCCACATCCACGTAGATTTCTTCTACTGGGTGTCCGATGTGGGGTTCTGCTTGCTTCGGTAGCTGTTTGTCGAGTAATTCTTTTGCTACGATTAAGTGTCCTTTCATCAAGCCGAGTTTGGACATGTAGTCTACATCTTTAGCTTCCCCAGTCAGCACCACATCTTCTACTGTCACCATGTCCTTAATTTTGTCGAATTGCTCTTGGGTAACGACGTTTTTAGAGACGAGTTCTTCGGGATTAGCGTAGGGGCGACTGGCTTGAATTTTATTAGACAAGGCAGGTACGCCCAACATGGCTTCAAATTTATCTAATTCTGAAAGGATGGCAGTGTTGATGTTAATTTGCTCTTTTCCACCGTGTTGTTGATGGTTGGGTGCAGAGGCGCTTGTATTCGTTGCAGGGGCTGGAGAGGGGTTATTACTGGTATCTGGTGTTTGTTGAGTGCAACTAACAACGATCGCCAACATTGCGGCGCTGATACTAACCAATAAGAACCGCGCGATCGCCCTAATTTTGCGATCGAAGCCTAGAAACCAAGAATCTTTTTCTTGTGCCACTCTCCGCCCGTTTGGTAATTTCCGCAGCATTTTCAGCCTTCCTTATTGAAAAGTGAGTTTCGGTGAAAATTATTGTCAACTGGTTTGACAAAATTTAGTAGTTATGCTTGGCTAATTACGTCAAAATAGCCCATGCATCCTGCTTCGGCGATCGCGTCTTGATGGGGGTGAAACATATACTTGCCCGTATAGGGGTAAGCAAATTCTAAAATGTGCCGTTCGGCTGTCCCCATCGTGATGACATCTGATTCGTGGCTGGGGTTGAGAGTCATGCCCGTGGGATAAACCTTGAAGAAGTTAGCGTGAATGTGAAATGTCACCGCCGGATCTAATTCGATCATGTTCAGCAAATAAAGCCGAATGAGCTGATTTTGGTAAACAGGTATTGGGTGCATGTGGTAGTAATCCGGCAACCCATTAAAGGCATACAGCTCGTTGTGCTTATCTTCATCCACATCAAAGCCACCCATAACTAAAACCATTTCATCCGCTGGCGATCGTCCTTGAGGCGGATCGATGATAAACATACCGTACAATCCCTTACCGATGTGACGGGTCACAGGCTCGGCGTGACAGTGGTAGAGGTGAATGCCATATGGCTTTGCCTCAAATTCGTAAACTGTTGCCGCACCATGCCGAATCGGACGCACGCCATCTTCTTCTGTAGGATGAATGCCGTGAAAGTGCATTGAATGAGAATGCCCGCCTTGATTGAGAAAGACAACGCGGATGAAATCGCCTTGTTTGGCGCGTAAAGTTGGTCCTGGGATGCGATTGTTAAAATTCCAGGTGTTAAAAACAACAGCGCGATTGAGTTGAATCGTCGTGTTTTGAGCTGTAATCCGAAATTCGCGAATATTTCTGCCGTTTTCTCTTTTCAGCGTGCCGTAGTCGAAATCTCTGAGAACGGTCATGGGTTGCAAACCGCGATCGTCTGATGGATCGCTAGGTGGTATGGGTGGCACGCGCGCGGCGGAATGACTTTGAGATGCCAAGTGTAGCCCTACAGCAGCAGCACCGGCAGTTCCTGCACCTGCTAACCCCCATTTCAACAATTGGCGGCGGTTCCAAGTTTTTAGTTTGCTCAGAAAAAATTTATTCGGCATGATATCGCCAGCGTAGCGGCGGAATCTTTTGACAAATATTCGCAAATAATTTTCAGATCCTCTAGTATAGTTTTAGAGAAAATTACTGTCAATAAATTAGTGAAAATTTTTGATACTTGAGATAGATGTATACTGACTTTTTGTAGAGTAAGGAAAGTCAGTTATCGGTAAAGAAAGGGAGCATCTTCCAAATTACAGTAGGGACGACTGTAGCTAAGTGGTGGTTCGAGGGCGTGTTCTAGTAAGAATTTGGCATCACCCATGACTCGTTCGGTTGTACCGTCGTAAACCACTTGACCCTGACTCAAAACCACGGTGCGATCGCACAAATCTAAAGCTAAGTCTAAGTCGTGGGTGGCAACGAGTTGAGTAATCGGCAGAGATTTGAGCAATTCGATCGATCGGCGGCGAGAACGAGGATCGAGTTGAGCTGAGGGTTCGTCTAGCACTAAAATCTGGGGTTGCATAGCCAAAACACCCGCGATCGCAATTCTTTTTTTCTCTCCTCCTGAGAGATTCTCCGTACTGCGATGCCCGTACCATTCTGGATCGATGTTTACATGTGCCATCGCTTGCAAAACTCGTTTATGCAATTCTTCTCCCCGCAAACCCAAATTCATCGGACCAAAAGCTATATCTTCCCAAACTGTGGGCATAAATATTTGATCGTCAGGATTTTGAAATACTAGCCCGACAAAATTCCGAATTAATTGTAAATTTTCAGGCTGCACAACCCACTCTCCTACCATCACCCTCCCTTCTTGAGGCAGAATAATTCCGTTCAAGTGTAACTGTAATGTCGATTTTCCCGAACCATTCGCCCCAATTAAGGCAACTCGCTCGCCAGATGCGATTGCCAAATTCACTTTCCTGAGTGCCTGCGTACCATCAGGGTAGGCATAACTGAGATTTTCTACAAGGATCGGGTTGTGATGCATTTTAACTAGAGCCGAGAAGAGAGAGTCGCAACGCAGTTACCAAGTCGTAATTCGTAATTCGTAAGTCACTGATAACTGATAACCGATCGCCAGTCACTGTCTAAATAAATAAACACTTTGTCCTGCTAGCATCACAATTAAAGTTAGCGCTAAAGCTACAATGTCGCGTCTTCCTGCTGAGGGGATTTTTTCAACTGGAAATGCTCCTCGATAACCGCGCGATAACATAGCATGATGAATTCGTTCGCCGCGATCGTAAGTACGAATGAATAGAGAACCAATCGTATTTCCAATAACTAATCGCTGCCAGTATCTATTAGTCATTAAGTTACGACAGGCTGCTGCTCGTCGCATCGCGTTGAATTCACCTATCAATACACCTAAATAGCGATACATAGAAGCAATAGTTGCGACGAGTAAAGGTGGAATACGTAATTCTAATAAACCATTTAACAAAGCTGGCACTGATGTCGTTAAAGTCAGTAAATTTAACATCATGAGCGATAGCAACGCCTTCAGCGTGACGCTACCCAATACAGTTAATCCTGTAGTGGTGATTCGTAAAAATCCCCATGTCCAAATAACTTCGCCTCCATCCCGAAACAAAGTCCCGAGTACAACTACACTTACAAAGGACAATTCCACGGCTATGCGTTTGAGCAGTACGGGTAAAGTAATGCGAGTGAGAAATAATAAGCTAATAACGGCTATGCCGTAAATTCCCCACGTCCACCAGTGTCCGTTGGGAGTCAAGACAATGGCAAAAACCATCAGTAAAACACACAAAATGCGAGTGCGTGGTGCAAGGGCGTGCCAAACAGTATTTTTGTGGCTATCAATATCTAGCTGAAATGCCCCAATATGTAATAGCGTCATTGGTCATTGGTTATTAGTCATTGGTCATTGGTCATTGGTCATTTGTGAGTAGCTGGACTCTTTTCTAGCCACCAGCCACTGGTTCCACCAGCCACTAGTCACTGATAACTGACAACTGCTTACCGATCGCCTTCCTCGGAGGAGCTAGACTCACCACGGACAACTATTTTCCCGATTCCCCAGGCTAAGCCGAAAGTAGCTAGCGTACCGACTAAACCAGCTATGGGGGTTGCTATTCCTTCAGGAACTCCTCGCAGGGCATATTCATCGAAAATGGAGTAAAAAGGTAACTTGCTAGCTGGGGCATCCTCTGCGGCTTTGTCTTCAAATTTAAGGTCTTGGGAAACTCTGTCTAAGCCGTCGGGATCTTGACTGGCAAAGGGAGAGAGGAAAACGGCAACGATGAGGGCAATTCCCAATCCAGCGATCGCAAAAGCACGGTTACGCGATCGCGTCAAATTATTACTCATAAATATAGTCTCGCTAAAATTCTGTGGTGAAGCTGTTTGACGGCAACCAAATTAATTCCGAATTCCGAATTCCGAATTCTGAATTCTCTAACCCCCAACTCCTATTCTGTTTCTTGGCGATACAGCCCGACGGGGTGGATCGTAAAACATATCGGGGCGAGTTCGCCAGATGAAGACAAGTGCTACAACTGTAATTGCGGCTTCACCAATCCCAATGAGGACGTGCCATGTTGCCATAGCTCCGATTGCGACTGCTAAGGGAACGGTTCCAGAGATAGCAAGTTGAATCGCGCAAATAATCGCGGCAATCATGACACTTGCCCAAGCCGCGATTGCTGCTCCTACAGCCATCCCTGATAATTTATTTCTACCAATGGCAAAGCGAATTGCTTTGTAAAGGTAGTAACCGGCAAACGTACCGATCAGACCCATATTGAAGATGTTGGCTCCTAGTACTGTCAAGCCTCCATCTTGAAACACCACCGCTTGGACGATGAATACGACTGTCATCACTAGCGTTCCCGCCCAAGGACCTAAAAGCGCTCCTGCTAGAGTACCTCCCAGCAAATGACCGGATGTACCTCCTGGAATGGGAAAGTTGATCATCTGTGCGGCGAAAATAAATGCAGCGCAAACGCCCATTAGAGGCACTGCCTTTTCCTGGTAGTCTGCTTGCACGCGATTTAGAGATATAGCGATCAGGGCGATCGCCAGTATCCAGGTCACAGCAATTACGGGTAGGTTTAAAAAGCCATCTGGGATATGCAGCGCTAGATATGGCTGTATTGAATGATACAACCAACCAGAAGAAAGAGCTTGCATCAATGGAACGATTGGCATAGCTTTATGCTTTATTCAGCAGACATAATCTTAATCAGCCTTTTAATCAAAACGATTTTGTATAAAAATTTCAATCCTATAGGGGGGCATACAAATCAAGCTTTAGATTATTTTTATAAGATGGAAAAAATGTCTAAATTTAAGCAGCTAAATGCTAATTGTGTGCATTCTCTATTTCTACACCTAAAGATAGAGAAGCGATCGCATTACCTACGAACGCGATCGCTTCAGTCAATTCTCAATAATTTTTGTTCTGGTTATCGGCAACAAACAACGATTTAAACTCAGTTGCCCACAGCTTTCTCAATGCAAATTTTCAACTTCTCTGCCAAAAGTTTAGATGCCATGATAGAAGTATGATTCCCTGGAATATTAAAAACTTCAACTCCATCTCTGGCAATGCTACTCCAACCTAACCTGGCATCTACTCGATGTCCTGGGGGAGTTTCTCCAGCTTTAAAGACAGTAATTTTTCCTGCATATGGCTGAGCATTGTAAGTCTTTTGGACTTTGCTATAAATCTCCTCTAAACTTCTCAGATTTGTTGATATAACATCATCCATTTCCTCAAGCTGAGTTGATGGCGTAAGGAATGCCCAGGAAGAACGCTGTAGAATATACTTACTGATTTGAGCTAACTTCTGTTCCAAAAAGCTAGGGGCTGAAAAATGTCCTGGATCTGAAAAAATCGGATCTGATTTCTGCATATGGACTTCTGAGAAAAAGGCAAGCTTCTTCTCTCGATCTAATGTCTCTGCTCTAGCTTTAGATTGAAGCAGAACTTTTCCAACTGCCCCTAAAACTGTCTGAAGCTCGCTCAATAAAATCTTAGGTTGCGATCGCGTTTTAAGCAAGTAAGCAGGCAGCATATGCTGCCGAAGATAATCAACAGAAGATAGGAATCGCGGTAAAGGAGGAAGTAATGTAATTGCATCTGGACCATAAGTGTCAAACAAAGCTAGCAAAATTACTTCTTGTCCCTGTTGGCGCAGCTGTTGCGCCATTTCAAGTGCAATATTGCCACCATTGGACAATCCTCCTAGCATATAGGGTCCTTCAGGTTGAACGGTTTGAATTTCACGAATGTAGTCAGCAGCAATACTCTCAAAACTCAAGTGTACGGGTCGATTTCCATCTAAACCCCTCGCTTGCAGTCCATATACAGGTTGGTCGGCTCCTAGATTTCGTGCGACATCACGATAAATCAACACATTGAAACCAGCACCATGTACGCAAAAAAGCGGTAGTTTCTTAAAGTCGCCAGCTTGAATAGTAACTAGAGGAGACCAAGAAACAGTTTCTTCAGCACGTTGAACAACATCAGCTAATTGGCAAATAGTTGGTGCTTGAAATAGAACGGATAGCGGTAAGTTTTTCCCAAATTGCTTTTCCATTTCAGCAAACAGTTTCACGGCTAAGAGAGAATGACCGCCTAACTCAAAAAAATTGTCGTAAATGCCAATTTGCGGATGATTAAGAATTTCTGACCATACTGCGATCAGTTTCTTTTCTATCTCTGTGGTAGGAGCTACAAATTGTCTGTTGGAATTCTGTGTTGTAGCTAATTCGTTTTTGAAATTCTCATGAAATTGAGTACGATCGATTGTTTCAGGAAGTACGATATCGGCAATTTTCAGCTCTTGGTTTTCAGTTACGCTTTCTAACAGCGCTTGCAGATTTTGAATAAGTTGTTTGATGGTAGATGTTTCAAATAATGCTGATTTGTACTCTAGCTTTCCAAAAATAGAATCCTTGCCGCTATCTGTGATATCTAAGCTCAGCTCCATTCGAGTCAAACCTAGTTCCACTGGGAAATCTCGCACCTGAAGATCGGGTAGATCGAGATTTTGAGCCGTAGTACTATCTCTTAGCAGCAGCAAGATTTGAAATTGAGGAATACTTGCTAGAGATGCAGATAAGCGCTGGAAGGGTAAATCTTGATAGCTATAGGCATCAAGCGTTGTTTCTCGAACTTTTGTTAAAACTTCACTAAAGCTCAAATCGCTGGAAAAATTCGTTCGTAGAAGTAGATTGTTAGAAAAATTTCCCACTAGTTTCTCGACTTCTCTACGGTTGCGATTTGACATAAGCGTGCCGATGCTAATGTCGTTTTCTAACGTACAGCGATGTAAAATGAGCTGAAATAAAGCCACAAACGCCATGAAAGATGTAACGCCTTGCTGACGACATAACGCTCTTAACTTATCGGATAAAGGTGTAGAAAACTCAAATTTTTCGCATCCTGCATCAAGTGTTGCAAATTGGCGACTTTGATAAATGGGCAATTTTAATTGTGCAGGTGCGCCGCTGAGTTGCTGTTTCCAGTAAGTAGTTTGCGGTTCAAATATTGCATCAGAAAACCATTGTCGTTGCCAAACTGCGAAGTCAGGATATTGGATATTTGGTTCTAGAAGAGAAGAGCGATCGCCAACTAAAATTGCTTTGTATAAAGTCGCTAACTCTTGTAGTAAGAATCTGAAGGACAATCCATCAGTAGCAAACTGGTGCGTCACCAACAATACCAAAAACTCTTGTTCTCCAAGGCAAAATACTATAGCTCGAAAAAGTACATCTTGTGATAAGTCAAATGGTTGTCGTGCGATTGCTTCCGCCTGACTTGTAGCACGTTCTAACCTTTCTTCTTGAGAAAAATGACTGAGATCGATTATCTCCACCCAAGGTTTGAAGGTAGTCATCACTGTTTGAACTGGTTGGCGATCGCGTACCGTACACGTAGTTCGTAAAATCTCATTGCGCTCGATCAGAAGATGTACGCTTTTTTCAAAAACTTGTAAGTTAAGATTTCCAGAAATATGAAAAGCTACAGGTACGTTATCAACAAATGTATCTGGAGACAACTGGGCAATAGTCCAAATTCTTTCTTGAGAATAGGACAGTGGAATTAGCTCCGATCCCATTCGTTTTGGGATGGCAAACTGAGCCAAATCTTCACCTTGTTTTTTTAGTAGTAGTTCCAATAACTGACGTTGTTCTGTTGATAATTCGACTAAACTTTGAAAAATATTACGCTCTGTAATGAATGTTGCCATTGTTTTACCTAATTTAAACTGTTGTCGTGGAGTGAGCGTTGCCTGCTCGACGCTGAGATTTGAATATTTTTAAGTCATAATATATGGACGAATTCCATCAGCGATTTTTTGACTAGCTGCGTCGGCTGTAATTAATTCAATCTGCTCTGAATTAGCAGCTCCTAAGCCTAATTCTATAGCTCTACGAATTTGTTCTAAATTCCAAATTGAGCCTTGAGCTACTTCTGGTGTTGTGCCGAGCGATCGCAATATTCCTAAAGCAACGACATCAACTGCAACCCGATCTGTGCCAGCTAAAATCACATTTGCAGCGACTTTATCGCCAGCTTCAGGTCCACCTTTGACAAAGGCTTCGACTCCATCCATTAAGACAAGACTGGGTTGGTAAACAGAGTTAATTTCTGCAATCATCAACTGCATATACTTTGATGTATGCAAATCGTTCATATAGTTGAAGCGATCGCCAGGAACGTACTTTGCTACCATACCTACGGTATTTTTGAGCGAAAGAGTATAACGAGCGCCGCCATGTGTTTTCAGACAACACATATTAATAACCGCTTCTGCGTCTAAAATCGGACGAGCAAAGGCAAAACCTTGTTGCCAGTGAGTTCCTTCGGGAGAAAAATACTGCCAGTCTTTAATACCCAACTCATCTAAGACAATTGCATTGAGTCCATACCGATCTGCTAATTTAAACACTCCCTTAGCTTCCATCGCTTGCCGCGTCTGCGCCATACCAGAGCGATCGCCGATACTAATTTGTCCTGCTCCAGCATTTTGTAATTCTTGTATTAGAGCTTCTAGCATTTTGGTATCTGTTGCAGCTGGAGCAGGATCGGCAGTGTTGTAGTTGGGTTTGAGGAAAATGCGCTTTCCTTTTATACCATCTGGTTGCAACAGATCGAGAGCGCGGCGTGTTCCGTTGACTCGATCTTCGCTATATACGAGTACGACTTTACCAATTTCATTTGATCGTGATAACGGTGCAACTTTCTTCGCATCTGCATACTTGGCTTTAGTAGCTTTTAACGAAGTTTTGACAGCATGAAAAGTAGGAGGAAATATTGCTGCTCCCACTGCTAGTCCAGTCAGTTGCAGAATACTGCGCCTCTTGTGCTTGAGGTTAGGAAATTTATAGGACATAATTTTCTTGACTAAAAACCAAATTTGTAACGTAAGGTAGCGATCGCTTAAAGCTCGATCGCCAGTGGCAGGCTAACTTTACTAATGCTTCAAATAATAGTAGATATATTTCAGGGAGAAAGGCTAAATTGATTGTAGTTGAAACTACAAATACTTATGGAATATCCAGTATATTGCAAGCAAATAATACTCAGCGACTGGTCAAAAATGGTATAAAGAAAAAGCCACTTTATTAAAATTTAACGCAAATTATTCAATCTGTTGTTTTAGCTTCATAAAATATTAGATTTTATAAGTTATTTATTGATTGTGGATTATACTTTAAAGATTCTGGCTTATTAATTGATAGAGAGTCAAGTCATATTAAACCATTCCTGAAATTGGTAGTAATTGATAAAGCTCTCTGTAGAAATACTGATGTTATTAACACTGGTTATTGCCGTTCGTTTTTGATGATTCCTACTAAGTGAATGTTCGATTGGAATTTTCACTGAGTTGTTTTGCGCTTCCAAAGTGTAAAGTGTGGATGAATACTAAAACTATATTCAATCGTATTCTAAACAAAATAGCAGTTTTTAAAAACTGTGGAATTGCTTACCAAGTGTTGTTGGCAATCTTCAGGCAACAGGGTATATGGCTTGGCGGCTCGTATGAGTAATAACTCAGTGAGTACAGTAACTTAGATGATTCAGTCGATCGCGTATATTAGGAAATAATTATGTCTAGTTTCTCTTGTTTTGTTGTAGGTAATGGTGTCCTTGCAGTAAAGTGCTTAGAAATTTTATTAAAAACAGAACATAAAGTCCTTGGAGTTTATTCAGCAGATAACTCGCTAGTTAAGTTTGCAGAGGAACTTGGCATTCCTCATGCTCCTTCTCTACCTACCTTTGAAGATCGGCTACTTAGTACTGAGTACGACTACCTTTTTAGTATTAACAACGTCTGGTGGATCGTACCACCAAACGTCATTACCCAGGCACGAAAGGCAACAATCAACTTTCACGATTCACTTTTACCAAAGTATGCGGGGTTATATGCAACATCTTGGGCGTTGCTTCATGGAGAACGGCAACACGGTATCACCTGGCATGAAGTTATCTCTGACATTGACGCTGGACGCATTCTCAAACAGCAAATAGTACCTATTGAACCCACTGATACAGCATTCGATCTCAATGCTCGCTGCTTGGATGCCGCGATCGCAACCTTTGACGAATTCATAGAGGAACTGGCAACCGATCGGTTAAAGCCATTGCCACAGGATCGATCGCAACAGAGTTATTTTGGTTCTAGCGATCGCCCAGCAGCAGCTTGCGTTTTGGCGTTTGACACGAGCAGTAAAGAGCTTTGTAATTTAGTGCGGGCATTAGATTTTGGTCCAATCCGCAATCCACTAGGCTTACCCAAACTCTGTTTACCAGATGGAGTCGTTGCTGTGGGAGCTGCTGATGCAGTAGTAACCTCCCACGCAAGTGTGGGGCAGGTGTTAGAACTCGATACAGATGGAATTTGCATTGCCACTAGGGATGGTGCAGTACGGCTGAGCCGTCTGACATCGCTTGAGGGAAAACCCCTCACGTTAGAAAACTTGCAGCAATCTTACGGCGTGCGTGTTGGCGTTATTTTGCCCGAACTCAATGCCGAACTGAGAGATGCGATCGGTCAGCGTAATGCGGCGATCGCTCGTCACGAACGGTCGTGGGTCAAGCAACTGGCACAAATGACTCCGTTTCAACATCCCTATTTACAGGTTGGAGCGCTGAATACGTCGTCCGATCGTTTGCGCCGATACCCGATTTTGCTGCCAGCCAAACGGGTAGAACCGCGATCGCTACTAACCATGTTCGCAGCTTATTGCACGCGATTGGCAACAGAGTCAGAGTTTGACTTGGGGCTGCAAACCGCAGCACAGCGCAGTATTGCCCCAGAAATTTTTGCTCAACAAGTGCCGATTCGCGTTCAGTCTGTTGCTGAGGAACCATTTACCGATTTTCAGAAACGCTTTGAAGCAGAATTAGATCGTGCGTCTCGTCTAGGTAGTTACACCTTAGAT
The DNA here is from genome assembly GCF_003015105.1 of Chroococcidiopsis sp. CCALA 051. NCBI lineage: Bacteria > Bacillati > Cyanobacteriota > Cyanophyceae > Chroococcidiopsidales > Chroococcidiopsidaceae > Chroococcidiopsis > Chroococcidiopsis sp. CCALA 051. Next base: position 14,613 of record NZ_PYCI01000030.1, read on the forward strand.
ATCTTTGCCCGCCATTCAGAATTACAGCAGCTTTCCCAAGATGCCCTCCAAGTAACAATTGTTCTTGTGGAGAACCCCAATCGACTGGAATGGGCTGATTTAGGAGCAACAATTGCCCTGGTTGCCTATGAAGATGGCAGCTTGCCGGAATTGATTCACGCTGGAGCGATCGATGAAGTAAATAGTGCGGCGATCGCCCAGCAACTTCGGAGTCTAATCGATGCCTGTGTCGAACATCCCGAACAATTACTGCACCAACTCCCGTTACTCTCCGCTACAGAACTACACCAAATTGTGGTGGAGTGGAACCAAACAGTAAAACCATACTCTAGAGATTGCTGCATCCATCAGTTGTTCGAGCAGCAAGTCACCCTCCATCCCGACGCGATCGCCGTTGCTTTTGAGGAGCAACAGTTAACCTACGGAGAGTTGAATGCCAAAGCCAATCAACTAGCTCGTTATTTACAACAACAAGGCGTAGGTCCCGACGTTTTAGTAGGGTTGCACGTAGAGCGATCGCTCTTAATGATGGTAGCGTTGCTGGGAATTCACAAGGCAGGCGGTGCTTACGTTCCTCTCGATCCAGAATTTCCACGGGATCGGCTCGGCTTCATGTTGCAAGACTCTCAAGCTACGGTTATTGTCACCCAGCAAGAGTTAATCAGCAATTTGGTTGTCGAGCCTGGTGTCAGTGTTATCCCCATCGATACGATGTGGGACGAGATCGAGCAACAGGCGATCGCCAATCCTAATAGTGGAGTCAAGCCGGAAAACCTGAGCTACGTTATCTATACATCTGGTTCTACTGGTAAGCCCAAGGGTGTGATGGTAGAACACCGTAACGCAGTCAATTTCTTTACGGGGATGGATGGAGTTATCGAGCATAACCCTCCTGGAGTCTGGTTAGCGGTCACGAGTTTGTCCTTTGATATTTCCGTGTTAGAGCTATTTTGGACGTTGGCACGGGGGTTTAAGGTCGTCATTTACAATGCCAAGAAAGAGCGTACCGCTGCCAAGCCGTCATCGCTCCAAAATACAAACAAGGCGATCGATTTCAGTCTGTTTTATTTCTCTAGCTACGAAAATGGTGGGGATACTGCCGCTAAATACCGTCTATTGACTGAAGGCGCTAAGTTTGGCGATACGAACGGATTTAAAGCAGTCTGGACTCCAGAACGGCACTTCCATGCCTTCGGGGGGCTATTTCCCAACCCTGCCGTTACCAGTGCAGCGATCGCGGCAACGACGAAACAGATTCAGATTCGGGCGGGTAGCTGTGTTTCTCCACTGCATAGCTCGGTACGAATTGCCGAAGATTGGTCTATTGTGGATAATTTGTCAGGCGGTCGGGTGGGGATTTCCTTCGCCACTGGCTGGCAACCAAATGATTTTGTCCTGCGCCCGGAAACCTTTGAGAATCGTAAGGACATTATGTTCCAGCAGATTGAGGAGGTGCGATCGCTCTGGCGTGGGGAATCTGTAACTTATCCGAATGGAAAAGGTGAAGCCATAGCCGTTCAAACGCTGCCACGCCCGATTCAACCCGAACTTCCAGTCTGGATTACTGCCGCAGGCAATCCAGAAACATTTCGCATGGCAGGTGCTAAAGGTTTTCACCTTCTGACTCACTTATTGGGGCAGAGCCTAGAAGAATTAGCAGAAAAAATTGCCCTTTACCGACAAGCATGGGCAGAAAACGGACATTCCGGTCAGGGGACTGTAACCTTGATGCTCCATACCTTTGTAGGTCAGAGCGATGATGCCGTCCGCGAAATTGTGCGTCAACCGATGCGGCAATATCTCGCCACTTCTCTCGATTTAATCAAGCAAGCTGCATGGGCTTTTCCCACTTTCAAGCAGAAAACCACGAACGACAAAGGACAATTTGCTATATCCCACTTATCCGAGCGAGATATGGATGAGGTGCTGGATTTTTCCTTTGAACGCTACTTTGAAACCAGTGGCTTGTTCGGGACTGTAGAAACTTGTTTGCAGATAGTCGATCGCATCAAAGGCATTGATGTGGATGAAATTGCTTGTTTGATTGACTACGGCATCGACACCGATCTAGTCTTGTCCCAACTGCCACTACTCGATCGCGTGAAGGAACAGTCCAATCTGCCTATGACTGAAGTGGCAACACAGAATAATTCTGTGGCAGGACTGATCGAGCGTCATCAAGTGACACACCTGCAATGCACTCCATCAATGGCAGGTTTGTTGATTGCCGATACCGCTACCCGCGCCGCTATGAAACAGTTGCGTCAGATGATGGTTGGCGGCGAAGCTTTGACCGAAGCCTTGGCGCTCCAACTCCAGCAGATTGTCGCAGGACAAGTTCACAATATGTACGGTCCTACAGAAACTGCCATTTGGTCGGCAACTCATACGCTGACGCAAGTAAATGGAATCGTTCCCGTCGGTCGTCCAATTGCCAATACTGAGCTGTATATTTTAGATCGGAACGGACAACCCGTTCCAATAGGAGTTGCAGGCGAACTGCTGATTGGGGGCGAAGGTGTGACTCGCGGTTATCTGAATCGACCGGAGTTAACTCAAGAGCGGTTTATTCCCAATCCTTTGAGCCAAAATCCGGCAGACCGTCTCTACCGCACAGGAGATTTGGTACGCTACCGCAGAGATGGCAATGTAGAATTCCTCGGTCGTATCGACTTTCAAGTGAAAGTGCGGGGCTATCGCATCGAATTAGGCGAAATTGAGACAATTTTAAGTCGTCACGAGGCAGTTCGAGAAGCAGCGATCGTGGTTCGCGAAGATGTACCGGGTGACAAGCGCCTGGTTGCCTACGTGTTACCACAGCCAGGACAACAGCCTGCTAACTCACAGTTGCGAGAATACTTACTCGCTCGATTGCCCGAATACATGGTTCCCTCCAACTTTGTCGTGCTAGAGGCTTTTCCCCTCACGCCAAACAATAAGGTCGATCGCAAGGCACTGCCTGCGCCGACGACGGTGCAATTAGATAGGGCGATCGAGCAGACAGCACCTCAAAACCAGGTCGAGCAAACCCTAATGGCGATTTGGCAAAACTTACTTCAGGTGTCTGAAATTGGTACAGGAGATAACTTCTTCAGTTTGGGAGGAAACTCCTTGATCGCCGTGTCATTGATGGGGACGATCCGCTCGACGTTTAGCGTTGACTTACCGCTAATTAATTTATTTCAATTTCCGACTGTCGGTGGCATGGCTCGACAGATCGAACAAGCTCAAGCTATGCAAGTCAATCTAGATGACATGGAAGACACGATCGCGTATTTGGCGCAATTGTCTGATGAAGAAGTGATGGCGCTGCTGAAATAACAATGCTGGCGATCGCCCTCTCAAAGAGCGATCGCCAACTAGCCACTTAAAACCCCTGCATAAATTTTTCCAAATCTATTCTGTTGGTGCAAATCAAGCCAATGACTGAAATGATAAGCCAAAAGTTAATTTCCCAAGCGCACGTTGACAAACTCCAATCTCTTTCACCCGAACGAAAAGCTTTGCTAGCTCAGTTAATTCGCGAGAAAAAGGTAGGTGTCAAACAAGAGCGGCAACCGCAGCGAGCAGTATTTAACCTACCAACGATTACTGCTGCCCCTGACGAACGATTTCAGCCCTTTCCATTGACTGGATTGCAACAAGCTTATTGGGTTGGGCGCAGTGGTGAAGTAGAAATGGGACAGGTTGCCAGCCACAGCTATGTAGAATTGGAAGGCAACTTCGATCTGGAACGCTTGACTCAAGCTTGGCAACGACTAATAGATCGTCATGACATGATGCGGGCGATCGTTCTGCCGGATGGAACTCAACAGGTCTTGGAAAATGTGCCTTCCTATCAGTTTCGGATGCTCGATTTGCGGGGACGGGATGCGGAAACAGTCAACGCTCAGCTAAAAGACGTGCGCGATCGGATGTCGCATCAAATTCTTCCCAGTCATAAGTATCCCTTATTTGATATTCAAGCAACTTTACTAGACGATGGACGGACTCGGATTCACGTTAGTTTGGATGCTTTGATCTTTGATGGCTGGAGTATTGCAATTACTTATAAAGAATGGGCGGCGCTTTACCACAATCCTGAAACTCAACTAGAGTCTTTAGAAATTAGCTTCCGCGATTATGTCTGGGCAGAGCGATCGCTGTCGAATTCCGACGAGTATCGGCGATCGCAAGATTACTGGCGCAAACGAATTGACTCTTTACCTTTGGGACCAGATCTGCCCCTTGCCAAACAGCCGTCTGCTCTCACAAGTGGTAGGTTTGTGCGTCGAGAAGGGGTAGTAGAAGCTTCTATTTGGCAGCGAGTTAAGGCGCGGGCGACTCAATTAGGCATCACCGCACCAGGAATTTTGGCAGCAGCCTATGCCGAAGTTCTGACGTTATGGAATAAAGAACGACATTTCTGTATCAATGTGCCAAGTTTCAATCGCCTGCCCCTCCACTCGCAGGTGAATCGCTTGATTGGAGAATCTGCCTCATTTACCGTGCTGGAAGTTGACAATACGGGAGATGCTTCCTTTGCCGAGCGATCGCAACGCCTACAGGCGCAACTTTGGAGCGACATAGACCATCGTTTCTTTAACGGGGTCGAAGTCCTGCGGGAACTTGCCGTTGCTCAAAATCGACTCTCTGGTTCGCTGATGCCAGTTGTATTTACTGCAATTCCAGCAGATGAAACCGGACAAAGTACCTATGCTACAGTGCAAGCAGAGGCTCTGGGTGAGGTGGTATTTGCAATTAACCAAACTTCTCAAGTGTGGTTAGACAACCACGTTTTTGAGCATAATGGTGCGCTTTATTGCCACTGGGATACCGTGGAAGAACTTTTTCCTGAAGGACTATCCCAAAATCTCTTAGATGCTTTTATCCAATTGCTCCATCTGCTAGGTACTGATGAAAATCTCTGGCAGCAGAGTTGGTCGGAAGTCATGCGGCGGGTGATGGTGGCAACAGGTCAGCAGTTGGTAGCTGCCGGGGACGAGCAGCCAATGCCGGAAATCTTGCTTCACGATCTGATTGCGGCTCAAGTGCCTCAGCGTCTAGACCAAGCGGCGGTCGTTACTACTCAGAAAACTCTAACTTACCAAGAATTGTATTCCTTGGTAAACCGTTGGGGGCGGCATTTGCGGAATTTAGGAGCGCAACCAAACCAACCGATCGCAATTGTGATGGAAAAGGGTTGGGAGCAAGTGGTAGCTGCTCTGGGCATATTACACGCTGGTGCTGCTTACCTTCCGATTGATGCCACAGTCGGGAAAGAACGGCTTGACTACCTGCTGGAGAATGGTAAAGCTGAAATCGTCCTGACTCAATCTTGGTTAGACGATCGCCTGGAATGGAGCGATCGCGTGCAGCGCCTCTGCGTCGATCGCGAAAACTTGGAAAATATTGACGATCGCCCCTTAGAACCGATTCAAACACCAGACGATTTAGCGTTTGTACTTTATACGTCGGGTTCTACTGGCTTGCCAAAAGGAGTGATGATTCGCCATCGTGGGTTAGTGAATGCGGTTGTCAGCACTCAAAAGCAATTTGAGATTAATTCTGGCGATCGCATTTTAGGATTGACAGCTTTACATCACGATATGTCAATTTTTGACATATTTGGCGTGTTGGGTGCGGGAGGAACCTTAATTATCCCCGATGCCAGCGGACGACGCGACCCGTCCCATTGGTCGGATCTGTGCATGAAGCATCAGATTACGCTCTGGAACTCGGTTCCGGCAATGATGGATATGTTCTTAGAGTATGCAGGCGATGCGCGTGGCGCAAGCTTCGCTTCACGCGCGGATGTCATTCCATCGACATTGCGGCTGGCATTTCTAGGTGGAGATTGGATTCCGTTAACGATTCCCAAACGTCTTGAGGCGCTGGTAGAAGGAGCGAAAGTAGTCAGCGTCGGCGGTCCTACAGAAACAACGCTGTGGAATATTTGGTATCCGATTGAGGAGTTTGACCCGAACTGGAAAAGCATTCCCTACGGACGACCAATTTCCAATACTCGCTACTACATTCTCAACGATGCTTTGGTGGAATGTCCCGCTTGGGTGTCGGGGGAGATGTGCGTTGCTGGCGTGGGAGTTGCCAAAGGTTACTGGCACGATCCAGAGAAAACCAACGCCAAATTTATTTTGCATCCCCGTACTGGCGAACGAATTTATCGAACTGGAGATATGGGACGCTTCCGCCCCGATGGGACGATCGAGTTCATGGGACGGGTCGATTTTCAAGTTAAAATCAACGGTCAGCGGATCGAGCTAGGGGAAATCGAGTCAACTTTACAACAACACGCAGGTGTTAATTCGGCGATCGCGACGACTTACGACCAGAAAGGCAAAAAGCTTTTGGTAGCATACGTCATTCTGGCGAAAGAGTCAGAGCTAAATACTGACGAACTGCGCTTGTTTTTACGCGGTAAGTTACCAGAACATATGGTTCCTGCTGCTTTCGTAATGCTAGAACAGTTTCCTTTGACTCGTAATGGCAAAGTCGATCGCAAAGCGCTACCCGCACCTTTTGCAGCAGATGCTACCCCTGCTAAAAGTACAACTCAAAAGCAGTCTTCAGGGATTCAGGCAAAAGTCAGTCGAATTGTGTGTAAAGTATTGCAGTTAGAAAATGTCGATTTGGACGCGAATTTATTGAGTGTAGGGGCGAATTCGCTCGATATGGTGAGAATTGGCAACCAACTAGAAAAGGAATTTAAGAATCGTCCCCGGATTGATGAATTGTTCCGCTTGCAGTCAATTCAAGCATTAGTTGATTATTACGAGCGGCAAGAAAGTAAATCGGTTTCTAGCAATACAGATGACAGTCTGTTAGGAAATAAGCTGCTGTCTTCCTACAGGATTATTCTCGATCCTGTGGAGCGGGAGAAATTTAAGAAATCGCGCCCAGGAGTCCGGCGAGATCTGAAAGAGACACCTGCAATTCAATTAGAAAGACCTGTTGTTGATGAGGAGTTACAGAAAAAATATCGCGATCGCAGCAGTTATCGTAAGTTCTTGTTAAAATCAATTCCATTTGAGAATTTCAGCCTATTTTTAAGCTGTTTATCTCAAATTATCCTAGACGGTCAATCTAAGTTTCTCTATGCCTCCCCTGGCGGTTTGAATCCAACTCAAGTTTACTTGCATGTCAAACCCGGACGCATTGAAAATGTGCCAGCTGGTGTTTACTACTATCATCCAGAGGAACATCAACTCGTTGTTTTGACATCTAATGTCGATATTGACAGAGGAGTCCATATTCCATTCATTAATACACCAATGTTTGATGAATGTGCCTTCTCCATCTTCTTCATTGCCGATTTAGATGCGATTGGACCTGGCTATGGCGAGCGAGGAATTCACTTCGTTACCTTGGAATCGGGAATTATGGCACATCAGCTAGAGGTTTCGGCTCCAAGTTACGGAATTGGGATGTGTCAAGTTGGTAGTATTGCTTTTGAACGGATTCGTCCCTGGTTTAAGCTCAAGGACACCCATATCCTGATTCACTCCACGCTAGGAGGTTATATTGACTCTAGCCGCTCTAGCCGACCCGATCTGAGCAATACTTCGGGACAAACACCGGAGAAAATGGCAGTTGAATTGTTGGAACGAATCGAGTCTCTTTCTCCCAGTGACGTTAAGGGATTGCTGGAGGCTTATCAACAGCTAGAAGGGAGCAGGGAATAAGGGATTGAGACTTTTCGGTTAAGACTAGATCCCCCCTAACTCCCCTTAAAAAGGGGGGAACAAAGCCCCTTTTTCAAGGGGTTGGGGGATCTCCAAGATCTTTTCGTCGTTAAACGAGATGTATCGAGTGGGGAATGACTTTTCTTTCTATAAATTGCGACTAGGCGATCGCAGAGTCGGCAAACAAGATAAACTAACAAGCGCACTCAATCTGTTAATTTATCCCCATGTTGGCTTCTCCGTTCGCAGTTGAAACTATCGATCGCCAGCAAAATCTGATTGTCACTAGACCCCAGACAGGGTTTTGCTTGCGCGGTCGCATTCGGATTCCTGGCGATAAATCAATTTCCCATCGGGCGTTGATGTTGGGGGCGCTGGCGACGGGAGAAACCCAAATTCAAGGGCTGCTGTTGGGGGAAGACCCCAGGAGTACGGCTAGCTGTTTTCGGGCAATGGGGGCGGAAATTTCAGAACTCAATACAGATTTGGTGCGGGTGAAAGGGATTGGTTTGGGTCAGTTGCAGGAACCAGCAGACGTATTGGATGCAGGAAATTCTGGGACGACGATCCGGTTGATGTTGGGAATTTTAGCTTCTCATCCAGAAAGATTTTTTACAGTGACGGGAGATAGTTCGTTGCGATCGCGTCCCATGTCTCGCGTCGTCAAACCTTTGCAACAAATGGAAGCGCAAATTTGGGGACGTAAGGGTAATTCTCTCGCACCTTTGGCAATTCAAGGGCAAAACCTCAAACCGATCCACTATCAATCTCCCATCGCTTCGGCACAGGTGAAATCGTGTATTCTGCTAGCTGGGTTGATGACTGAGGGAAAAACAACGGTAACAGAACCAGCTTTATCCCGCGACCACAGCGAACGGATGTTGCAAGCTTTTGGGGCGCAATTGAGCGTCGATCCCCAAACCCATAGTGTCACGGTAACCGGACCAGCGCAACTGCAAGGACAGCAGGTAGTCGTTCCTGGTGATATTAGTTCGGCTGCTTTTTGGTTGGTGGCTGGGGCGATCGTCCCAGATTCAGAATTGGTCATTGAAAATGTTGGCGTTAACCCTACGCGCACTGGGATTTTAGCAGCTTTGGAAATGATGGGGGCAGATATTCAACTGGAAAATCAGCGAGTTGTTGCTGGGGAACCAGTCGCCGATCTGCGGGTGCGTTCTGGCGGTTTAAAAGCGTGTACGATCGCAGGTGACTTAATTCCGCGTCTAATTGACGAAATTCCGATTTTAGCAGTAGCAGCAGTGTTTGCTAGCGGTACGACGATAATTCGGGATGCAGCAGAATTAAGGGTTAAAGAAAGCGATCGCCTTGCAGCTATGGCAACCGAGTTAAATCGTATGGGTGCGAAAGTCACGGAATTACCCGATGGTTTAGAAATTACTGGTGGGACGGCTTTAAGGGGTACGGAGGTAGATAGTTACACCGATCATCGCATTGCTATGAGTTTGGCGATCGCGGCTTTGAATGCCAGCGGTACGACAACTATAAGTCGAGCCGAAGCCGCAGCAATTTCTTATCCAGATTTCATCCCAACTCTGCAACAAGTTTGCCAGTAGCACGAACTACTTTTGCTGTAGGTGGGCAACGCCCACCTGACTATTTTGGTTTATTTCCTACCAACTAAGACTGCTGTTTGATAATTGTAAGCTTCTGTCGTTACCGAATGTATTTTGTAGAGCTTGCTCAGTTTTTTACAGAAATAATCGATGTCGTAAAAAACTTGCGAACCCGTATCGCGACCGATTGTCAGAACAGCCATATCATTTTTAGTTTGATTGTACAAATCTGAAGCTCGGAGTTTTTTAGACAGGAAAATGTTCTGGAAATCAGTATGCAGTAGTTTGATAGTTTGATTGTCGTGAATTGTCAAGTAAAGTCTTCCTTTTGGAGAAAGAATTCGCCGAAGTTCTAACAACCAAGCTTCAGTCAAATCGTCAACGTGGGTAAATAGCGAACCAGCATAAATCAAATCGAAATATCGATCTTCAAATGGTAAGTGAGGAATTGTCGTTGTGACTGCAAAATTGAAGAGTGGCTCTAAGTGTTCTTTGCACCAATAAATCATGTCAGCATCAATGTCTACTCCCCAGATCTCGCATGACTGCGCGTATTTTTGCAAATGACGAGTCATTCTACATGCACCGCAACCAAAATCTAAAACGCGATCGCCTGCGGTTAGTGTAAGTCCTGAAGATTTGGCTAATTCCAACATCTTCTGCGTGTCTTCTGCTCCAGACGACAAGTATTCTTCCCTTGTCTTGCCATATCCTAACCAAAATTCTTGTGGAGGTACTGCTAATTCTACGTTATCGGCTTGCCGATCTGTAAGAGATGATTTGGGGATGACGTAAGAAGATACTCCCTTTTTATATGGCTTATATTTGTACAGCGTTGTGAAAAATCCAGCAAATTTGTGTTCTAGAGATCGGAGCCAAAATCTAAGTGAGGTTGGGAGTTTTTTGAGCATTTTGTCTATTGTTGGGCGTGACTAATACTACTGGAAAGCTTCTATTTCTACACATATTTTTTAACATTCGCTATCCATAGCCGTGCATATTAACATTAATTTGTGTCAAAAACAATTGCTAAAAGCAAAATTTTCTTTATTCAATTTTGATGTGTAACTGAAACCGTTGATTTTCAAGTTATAGAGCCTTTTTCTATTATTTGACAAATAACTATTTAGTAATTTTTGGCTTTAGCACTTAATAATGCTTCGAGCAAAAAACTATGTATAAAAAACAATACCTGAATCCACAAATTGTCTATCAATAAATAGTTTAAGAGCGATAAATTTGTATGCGAGCGTAGATTGAATAATATTTAATTTACTTATTTTATAGAAATGCTTGCAACTGATTTCGCTCTTGTGGTAAACCAAACGATCTGAGAAGATGCGCCATATTACTATTGAACTGCCAAACGCGATCGTACGAGGCGATCGCTTCTATGACAGATTTTTGTACAGATGTATTCTTGTATTCGATCGTGTCTGCTAATTTGTGTCCGTTAAAAGCTAGATATAGTAGCGTTCGTACTACACTTAAAGCACTATAACCATCTACAGTTTTCAGAGCATTTATTAAGGCTGGAATGACAACATTTCCTGTTGCTCCTAGATAGCATAAGCAAGCGCAAGCATCGCTAATAACATCGCTATTAGCCCAAGGTAATCGAGCATACGCTTCTTTCACAGATATCGGATGTTCGATAATTTCGATCGGTATTGCTATGGCTTTCAGTGGAGTTTTATCTTTTGCTAGCCTTACAAGTGTCATTGCAGCCGCTAAGCGCACGAGATCGCTTTCCTCAGAACTCAGAAATTGCATAAATAGTTCTATGTTTGCTAATTGCGGCGGCTCCAAAAAACCCAGGCTTAATATTAAACTGGCTCTGACTTGAGAGCTTCGTTCTTGCGCTAAACAGTGCTTTAGATAAGGAATAAATTCCGACGCTTGCCGTTGGCAATAAGCGAGGATGTAAGGTGCAGCAATTCTAATTTTTGAATCATTGTGTTTTAACAAACTCAGATAAACATTTATCCCACTACGAACAGCACGATTAACACGTCTTATCCAGATCGTTTCGTGTTGTATTTGCACTTGAAACTCAGGCTTATCTAATTCATCGTTATAAAACAATAAATTTTGATGTTCTTCTAAATAAGAATGACTACGTGCTAGGTGTGCCAAATAAATTAAAATTTTATCTCTATCTTGTACTGCTTCAGTTTGACTCAGTTCTAGTAAAAATGGTATTGCGTATACTGTAGCTTCAAAAACAGTACCTTGATGATAAATATTACTGTACAATTTAGACAAAGCATCTTGACGAGACGGGGCATCAGCGGAGGCTAAACTTCTGAGCAGCTCGGGTACATCATCAGCCATACCGTAAGCGTGTTCGAGTTCGTGCCAATTAATTACTTCTAAGCCTTCTAGCACAATTTATTCTCCAGCAGAGTAATGGCGCAATATTTACCTCACTGCCATCAAGATTTTATCTAGCCATTTTTGACTACTTCCATCTTTACCACAACCTCAGTTGTAACCGTTTGTCGTTTTTTCAGAAATTAATTTGTTACCGGTAATTCAGACAATTTTGCGAATATGGTTGATAGAATTTGGGAATTGTCCCTTATTGACAGTGGAAAAGTTTGGCTCGGTAGCCATTGACTTTAGCTCGGCGTTGTGAATCTGGGACACAAATTTGATTATTTCCTTCCTCTAAGTCGTGTCTGGCGCTAGTAAAGTTGACAACCCATAAATCTAGGGGTTTTGGTAGTTCAGCAATTGTTTTGTAAAGAGTTTCTACTGAGCGATTCGAGCTACGGTCGTGCTGAGCTAAAAGAAACAAAGGAGAATTTACTTGAGAACCATACAGATGTTTAAACTGCCAACCCAGTGTCATGAGTTCTCTCACCTGTGCGCGAGTATAGTGAGCTGTAGCGATTAAAATTGGATTTTGCGATCCTTGTTGCATAATTGGTACGAGGCGATCGGGTCTTTCAATCTTTTGATAACCAAAGTTAAAAACGACAGTTAAAGCACCGAGCAAACCGAGTAGCCAAATTAGCACGACTGCAACTTTACCTCTTGTTTGCAGAAACTTGAGTCGTAACTGCTGACGAGGAGTCCAGTTTAACTCTGTATGTTGAACTAATCGATTGCTATCCCAACAAATTGCTAATGCCGCGCTGACGATCGCAATCAAGGCTGGAAAGTAAACAAAGTGATAGCGCGAGGCAATACTCAAATCTGCACCCAAGGCGTAGGTAACAATCGAAAATAGCGCGATCGCTACCAAAACAAATCCACCTACAACTTGAGTTCCACTGCGAGATCGCGATCGCCATAACTGAATTTTCCAACCGCTAATGAGTATGGGCAACGTCCAAAATAGAAAAGCGACGATAATTACACCGCAAACCAGGGCAATTGGTTGACTCACGCCCTCAACGGGTAGCAGCCACAGCATTGAAATCATCCATGCTAAAAACCTCGCCGTGCTTTCTAAAATACTGCCGAAAGGATTACCACGATAAATCCAATCTGTCATTTGGTTATCTGGAATACTTTGCAAGAAAGGCAACCAGATTAAACCCCCTGCTGTGGTTCCAGCTGCAACGGCAATGAGTCGGGAGGTGGTAGGGGCGAGTTTAGCAAGCATATTCACGCTTATGTCAATAAATCTTCGACCGAAACCCGCCCGTACAGTGGATTCGGGGAATTGTGAATTGTGAATTTTGAATTGTTTCCACACCACAGCAAGCAAAACTATTGCCTCGGCACAGAGGGTGAGGGTGAAAAAGTAATGAACGGCGATTCCTAAAGTGTTAGTTCCCACCCAAGTGAAAACTAACCAAATTGGGATTGGTTTTCGGTTCTCTAGACAGCGTGTAGCAACAACTAAGCAAGCTAGAGACGCAATAATAACTAAAATTGCTAAGGTATAGTGGCGCGGTTCTTGGGCTTGGTAGATGCCATAGGGTGAGACTGCCATCATTGCGGCGGCGATTTGTCCTACCAGGCGGGAACGAAAAGCTAGCCAGCACAGACCAAAAATAGCAGGAATTGCAGCCACTCCCAGAATGGCACTGAAGGCTCTTGCTGCCCATAATGAGACTAGTCCCTCATCTGGGGGAAATAGCTGTAACCATAGGTGATTGAGGAGGAAATAGACAGGAGGATGGGTACTCTCTGTCATTAAATTGTGAAAAACATCACCAAAACTGGCAGATGGACGAGGCTGTAGTGGTTGTAGTAGGGTGTCTAGGGCGATCGCTCGATCTAAAGGGACAGTGCGAAAACTATTACCTAAACTAAATACTAAGGTGGCAAATTCATCCGACCAAGGTGGCTTCGCATCCAAATTAATAAATCTAATAATCGTGCCGATCGCAATCCAGCCGAAAAGTGTTAGCCATTGAAGCCAACTTCTCTGGGTAAAATTCACCAACCCTCACACCCCTTACACCAAATAAATTACACCAATAAATTAATCAAGCAGCTATCGCGGTTCATAGTAGCGACAACCCTCACAGGGTCCTTCAGGATTGACCGCACACCTAATATACCCGGAACGAGCATTGTAGCGACAGCTGATGTCACCAACTAGATATCCTACTCCTTCCAAATAGTAGCGATCGCTATGAAGTGGTGTAGCTTCGCTTCTCTGTGTCCTGATGGAGGTAAAGTCGATCGCTTGCCTAAATCTCGCTTGTATTTGCGCCTCTCTTCGGCGCAGTAGCCACAGCGATAGCAATGATGGCATTAGTCCTAAAGCAAGAATCCAGAGTGCTACTCCCACCTGTGCTTTACCTCTTGTCAGTTATCAGTTATCAGTTGTCAGTTATTGGTGACTAGTGACTGGTGGCTAGTGACTACAAAGGAGTTCAGCCACTAGCCAATACACCGTTAGCCAACAACCAACAACCCTCTTACTCCCTAATCTATAACAGCCAATTCAGTAGAGGGAATTTTTGCTTGGTTTTTGTCTTTTGTCTCAATGTTCGCGCTAGCTGTTGTGCTTCTCTTTCAGCTTGAAATAAATCGATGACTTTGGTTGTCAAAATGAATTCAGTTGCCTTGCGGCGCTTGACTTGGGGGACAACGACTGAGCGATACTCGCAAGCATTGCCAGATAGCTGTTGAGTGTGGTTTATTTGGTTGGCGATCGCTTTTAATCCAAAGATTGCTGCTTCTAGTTCTGCGGCTAATTGATTAATTTTGTCTGCTTGTGCTGCCAAGTGCTGCCATTCGCGGCGATTGCTGTGAGACAATTCTGATGGGATTTGAGGCTGCAAGGGTGGTATTGCCTGATGTTCTCGCTTTGGGATTGCGATCGCCGTTACACACGATTGATGGCGTTCGGGAGATACTGGTAATGTTACGACTCTAGAACGCCCTAGATGCTGCTGGATGGGAAATTGGACTAAGTTTGATTTGAGTTTTGTCATACTATTTCTCGATTGGAGATCGCCGCTCAAATTTTAACTGCATGTTAGTACAAGCGAACTATATTGACAAGGAAAGAACAGGTTAACTTTTTTAAAAAAAATTCGTTTAGGAGAAAAACCCATGTCAGCTATAGATCGAAATGGGACTCATGCAGCAGTCAAGTCTGCTGAAAGCACCAAAGAGAACAAATCGAAGAAAAAGCTGAACGGTAAGTTATACGAAAAAGAATTGGCACGACTGCAAACAGAGTTGGTGAAATTGCAGTACTGGGTTAAACATCAAGGTTTAAAAGTAGCGCTGATTTTTGAAGGACGTGATGCAGCCGGAAAGGGAGGCGCAATTGGTTGCGTGACGGAATACCTCAATCCGCGTGGTTGTCGTGTGGTGGCTTTGGGTACGCCTTCAGATGTGGAAAAGACGCAGTGGTACTTTCAGCGTTATGTTGCCCATCTACCTGCGGCGGGGGAAATTGTGCTGTTCGATCGCAGTTGGTACAATCGTGCGGGGGTAGAGCGGGTGATGGATTTTTGTACTGAGGCTCAATATCAAGAGTTTATGCAAT
Organism: Chroococcidiopsis sp. CCALA 051; assembly: GCF_003015105.1. Classification (NCBI taxonomy): domain Bacteria; kingdom Bacillati; phylum Cyanobacteriota; class Cyanophyceae; order Chroococcidiopsidales; family Chroococcidiopsidaceae; genus Chroococcidiopsis; species Chroococcidiopsis sp. CCALA 051. Next base: position 29,834 of record NZ_PYCI01000030.1, read on the forward strand.
CTTGCCCTGAATTCGAGCGAATGCTGGTGCGATCGGGAATTATTTTATTGAAATATTGGTTTTCTGTCAGCGATGACGAACAGGAACGCCGCTTTCAAGCGCGGGTTAAAGATCCGGCTAAGCGTTGGAAACTCAGCCCGATGGACATTGAAGCCCGCGATCGCTGGGAGGAGTATTCTGAGGCTAAGGATCTCATGCTAGCTCATACTAATATTCCAGAGGCTCCTTGGTTTACCGTGGAAGCCGATGATAAAAAACGGGCGCGACTTAACTTAATTCAACACATTTTAAGCAAAATTCCCTACCAAGATATGACTCCAGATGCATTCGATCTACCACCTAGAAAGCCTGGAACTGGCTATCATCGTCCACCCCTCAACGAACAGTTTTTCGTTCCGCAGGTTTATTAAACAATTTGTAGTAAATAATCTGTCAAGAATATTTCATAATTCAAATGAGATTGCCATACAAGGTATCTCTTTGACGGTAGGGACGATTGAGGGAAGCGATCGCTGTTTGTAGTGTGTCTACTTCCATGCAAGTACCGCCAACTGCGCCTGCCATTGTGGTAATGTGTTCTTCCATCAGCGTGCCGCCGATGTCGTTGCAACCCCATTCTAATGCTGTTATTGCGCCTGCAAGTCCGAGTTTGACCCAACTCGGTTGATGGTTGGGAATCCATTTTCCTAGATAAATTCGCGCCACTGCTGTGAGTAGCAAAGCATCTGCTAAGTCTGGTTGATCTCTTCCCACCCGCTTTCTTAACGGCTTAGGTGCTTCTTGTCCGACGAAAGGCAGTAAAATAAACTCTGTAATTTTTGTAGGATATTGCCGCTCGATCGCAATTTGTTGCAGCGATCGCAAGTGTTCTAGGTGACGAATTTGCTGTTGGGGTGTTTCAATATGTCCAGATAACATGGTACTTGTTGTCGGCAAGCCAAGTTTATGCGCCGTACTCACAATTTCTAACCATGTTGCTGTATTAATCTTTTCTGGACAAAGAATTCGCCTAACATCATCATCCAATACTTCTGCTGCTGTTCCTGGCATTGAACCAACACCAGCATCCCGCAAAGCAGCGATAACGGTGGCGTAGCTCAAACCGTCTTCCCTAGCAATAAATTGCACTTCTTGGGGAGAAAAGGCATGTAAATGTAATTGGGGAAATTCTGCTTTAATAGTTTTGACTAATTGCAAATAGTATGGCAGCGATTTGCCATCTATTTTTGCTGTAGGGTGAAGTCCCCCTTGCATACAAATTTCTGTTGCCCCTCTTTGTACGGCATCGGTAGCTTTTTCTAAGATTTGTCCCCATTCCAACCAGTAGGAACCTGCTTCGCCCGCATCGCGACGAAAGGCGCAGAAACTACAGTGTTGTTCGCAAATATTGGTAAAGTTGATATTACGGTTAATGACATAAGTAACAGTATCGCCCGCTTGCCGATCGCGGAGTTTATCGGCAGTATCACGAATGAAAGCAATTGCTTCCGGTGCAGTTTGTTGTAATAACTCTACTCCTTCGGCTGGAGATATATCGTTTCCAGATAAGGCGCGATCGAGAATAGGTTCAATTGTTTGAGTTATCATTACTATTTGCGTTCTGCTATTCAGGTTTTTAAAAACATAATTTCGACACCTTTTGACACGAGTTTAATACATGAGTTTTGTGCTTAGCTAAAGCTTAATTTCTAACTTATGCACAAAAAGGTGCTAATAAAATTTGTGAGGAACGAATTGTAATGAATAAAAAGACAAAGGGATATTGACTTGGCAATCTAGTTCTGATAAAGTCTATATTATAATGGAACTATTTTTGCATTTTTTAGTTTTTTGAATATTTCCATTGTAAAGCGTATACGCTAAATTGTAGCAGTAAAAATAGCACGGGACAACCCCTTTTTAGAGCTAATTATTGTGCTTATTAAATAAGTAATCTATTGATTATTTTTCTCTGAGAGTTTCTGGAATACCAACAGAAGAAAGTCCGGCGATCGCTTGCAAATTTTGACGGCGGAGTAGTTCCATAAAATCTAAAGTCGGTCGTCCTTCCATCTGTGCCACCGCTTCAATTGCCGACAACAGATGTTGAGCCGCCTCTGCCTCAGCATAACCCCGCCTCCCAGCAACGCGCACTGCTGCCTCATCTGCTTCTACCTCAATTTGAGAACTGCGGTTATTGCGCCAAATCCGAGTCCCGGCGATCGCAGTTAATGCTCCAGCTGCCACAGTACCCACCACATCCCCCTGCACGATCTCTACTACCGTCCCCAAAAGCCCCGCTAAGACAACTCCCTGATAGACATCCGGTTTAAACCACTTTACTGCCGTCAACCAGCTAACAGTCCGCAACAGCAACAAATCTCGCTGTGGTTGGGGTAGCCGCCGCCAGAGATCGAAATTAATGGAAATGCGACGTTCCTGCTGCCACGGCATAGGAAAAGCATAATCGATAACTTTAGTTTGCTCCCGCTTACCGACAATCTTAGTCAACATCCGACCGGAAGCAGGCATCAAGTCCAGAAGGCGGCGGATTTCAGTAGTTGGTTCCATGAATAGGGGATGGGGAAAGTCAAAAGTTAAAAGTCAAAAGTTAAAAGTCAAAAGTCATGTATTGGGATGGGTGGGATTTAAGGTAAAATTTCCAGCCAAGGCTGTCCATCTGTTTACTAAACCCGCTCGTACACAAGTTAAAAGCTCACTACACCTCACACCCTATACCCTACACCTTGTTTGCCGATCGCTGATAATAAACTAATAGACTTAAAAAATTATCTCTTCAATGGATGCATTTGCACCGATTCCGCCTCAATGGACTAAACAGGCAACTCATGCCAATGAATTTTGTTGTCCCCGTTGTCGTTCTGGTAGCCGCGAAGCAGAAAGAGTCTGGCTAAATCGACGATCGCCCGTATTTACCGAAAACAACCGTCGCAAGTGGCAAGAGTTTTATCAGTGTCAATGCAGTTGTGTCTGGTGGGCATGGAGTAACGATCGCCCCCCTTCAGATTTAACACCGAAAGAAGACTGCGATCGTTAAGTTGATGGTTGGTAATTGGTAATTCGTAATTGGTAGTTGGTAATTGGTGGTTGACGGTAAACGCCCTCCGCTACACTACTCCGTGAAGACGGTTATTGAGAAGTGGCTGGTGGAAACGATGACGCTTTGGCTGAAATCTTTTCTAGTCACCAGCCACTAGTCACTAGTCACTGATAGCTGGTCAAGAAATCATCACCAAAAACCATAAATTCAAGCAAATATTCCTGTTGGCAACGGGCAAATCTGTCTTAGTGAGATAGAATACACTACAAATAACGGCACACTTGTCAAGCTGATGAAATACTTCTTTAGAACAATGGCAGTTAAAAGAGATATTTCTTAATCTGAAGGCAAAGCCAAGCAGAGAATTCAGCCGAAAAGTCCGTACATTGCTGCCCAACCAATGACTCGTTGAATTTATAGGAATAAAGTTATGAGCGATCGCTCGCCATCGGAAGCATCTATCTTTTTGAGTTATCTCAGAAACGGGATTTGGTTCTTAGGAATATCTTTTTGGTTATTTGGCATCATTGACCGAAGCATTGCTTCTTTCTCTGATGGCTCCCTATCGAGCGTAGATACGCTCCAGCTGTTTACAGCCGCCTTTTTCTTCATCGCTTGGTTGTTCCTGAAACCAAAGTCGGGGCATCGGGAGAAACAGGAAGTTAGGAATCCTAACCCTTCCTCAGCTTCCTCAGTTCCCCCCGCTATTTTCTAACTTCCAGTTGCTAATTTCTGTCCTACTAAAACAGAGCGGACAACCCGTTCGGCAGCCTTAGTAACAAGTTCTGGAGCATTGGCGATCGCATCTTTTAAACTACAGGGTGCATTGAGAATGCTTTCAAAGGAGTCGATACCGCAATTGAAATTCACCTCAGCATCACGCCCGATAGTTCCGGCAAGGGCAATAACTGGTAGCTGATATTTCTTAGCTCTTTGTGCCACTTCTGCCGGAATTTTGCCGCGTGGAGTTTGAAAGTCAATACTTCCCTCCGCTGTAATCACCAGATCGGCATCTTCTAATAAGCGATCGAGGTGGAGATATTGCATCACAATGTCATAGCGAGGATGCAATTTTGCCCCTAATAAAGCATACAAGCCCGTACCCAAGCCACCAGAAGCGCCACTTCCGGGCATTTCTCGCACGTCTATACCCATGTCGCGTTCGATAATAGCAGCATAATTATCGAGTGCTGCGGCTAGCTGCTCCACAGTTTCTGGTGAAGCACCTTTTTGAGGTCCAAATACTCGCGCTACACCTTTTTCGCCACACAACAGATTGTGCCAGTTACACGCCACATCAATTTGTACCGATTCTAAACGGCGATCGCGATCTTTAAGATCGATGCGTTCTAGTTTTATCAGTTCGCCACCACCGCGATCGATTTCCTTCTCATCTGCATCTAACAGGCGTACTCCCAGAGCTTGCGCCATCCCCGCACCACCATCATTCGTACCGGAATCGCCACAACCAACCAGTATCCGTTCTGCACCCGCATCTAGCGCTGCTTTAATCAGTTCTCCCACGCCGTAGGTTGTTGTCACTAGAGGGTTACGTTCGTGATGCGGCACTAATCTCAGTCCCGCTGCCGCTGCCATCTCTAAGACAGCAGTTTTTGTCTGCGTATTACCCAGAAACCCAAAATAAGAAGCTACAGGCTGTCCGACAGGACCGACGACCGTCAGATGGTGTAAAGTCCCGCCCGTAACTGTTACGAGGGCTTTGGTGAACCCTTCTCCACCATCTACTAAGGGAGCTTTGTGGATAGTAGCATCGGGTAAAACGCGCAAAATTCCCGTTTCAATACAATCTGCTACCTCATCAGCTTCCAAGCTTTCTTTAAATCCCGAAGGCGCGATCAAAATACGTAAGCTCATAATTATCTCCTGCAATTAGTAAGTAATGAGTAGTGAGTAGAGAATAGGATATGTTTTGACTTTTGACTTCCAAATTCCGAATTCCGAATTCCGAATTCCGAATTCCGAATTCTTATTCGCGTAGTGGCAATGAAATCTGTACGTATGTCCCCTGACCAGGTTCGCTATCAATGGTGAGTTGACCCCCATGCTGTTCGATGACTGCTTTGCTTAAGGTAAGTCCCACGCCTGCACGCTGACCGTTGGTAGTGACTGTGGGAGAAAAAACCCGTTCGATTGCGGGTTGTTGAATTCCCTTGCCGTTGTCAGCGACTTCAATTAAAAGATTCGTAGCATCAGGATCGATGCGCGTCCGCAAACCAATACGTCCACCTTGTTCTGGCAATGCTGCTAAGGCATTCCGTACGAGTTCGCTCAAAACCTCGCGTAACTTCGGGCGATCGACAACTGCATAACTGACTTCTGGAGCAATATCGAGATCGACGCTCACGGCGCGTTCGACGAGTTCGGATTGAAACCGCAGCAGCAGATCGTAAAGCAGCGCTCTGATATCGGTACGGGCAAGATTCAAATCTAAGGGAAAGCCAAAATCAGTAATTCGCGACACGGCTTGTAATAGCAAGTCGAGCTGTCCGATCGCCGCCTGTTGTTGCCCGTCAAATTCTTCGTTGCCCTTAAATCCATTGTGGTGCTGCAACTGAGTCACTCGCGATCGCAATTGTGACAATAATCGATGCAAAGTGACTCGTGAAGGCAAATGTTGCCAAGCAGAATCTTCTGCGCCATCTTTAACAACACCATTAGGAACGGCAGCCAAACCTGCAACCTGCTGTCGTTCTGCCATTGCCTCCATCATTCGATTGAAAGCTCGGCTGACTGCTCCTAGCTCGTCTTGACGTTCTTCACCGAGGCGGCGTTTGAAGTCTCCCTTAGCTGCGTCGTCTAATGCCTCCTCTACCTCTTCTAATGGTGCAAATAAATCTGAAGCTAAATAAGCTGCAAGAAGCAACATCAGTGAGATTGTGCCAAAAGCCGCGATCGCTAGAACTAATTGCGCAGTTTGCCGCGTATTTTGTGTTTGCTGGCTGATGATTTGGCGATTTTGGCGATCGGAAGCAACGGCTTGTTGAGTGACTTGCTCAAATCTAATAAAGTCTATGTCTTCTAGTTGTTTTTCTAAAATTGCAAAGGCGCGATCGCGTTGACCTTGTGCTACTAAAGTAAAAGCTTCGCGGGCATCCTGGATCAGCGCAATGTATGCATTGCGAACTTGTTGAACTTGTTTTCGTTCTGCTTCAGTATCGGCTAATTCTGCCCAGCGCTTAAAATCGGCTTCTGCTGGTTTGAGAAAAGCTTCAAATTCTTGTCGTGCATCTGGATCGTCGCTAATAATCGCATCTGGCAATTCTTTAAAAGCCCGAAAAGTTGCCGTTCTGACGCTCTCCAGCAATAAACTACGTTGATAATGTCCTTGCAACCTGCGTTCGCTATTTTGCCACTGCGCGATCGCCCACACAGTCACACCCGCCGTTGCCAGCGCCAGCAACGCCAACCCGCTAAATGTTGTTAATAGTTTCTTTCTTAAATTCATAATTTAAGGGAGCAGGGGGGAAGAGAGCTGAGGGAACCGAGGAAGCGGAGGGAGTTGAGGGAGCAGCTATCAAGTCGCAAGTCACAAGTCGCAAGTCGTAACTAATTCACTACACCCTACACCCTTTCTTCACTGGTCACTGGTCAGGAGTCACTGGTCACTGATAACCGTCATAGCCTTAAGCCAATCCATTGCCAGTAACCGTAATAGAACACCACGATCAGTGCCAAATGAACTAGCAAGAGTACGGAACTCAGACGCAATAAGTCTGCTGGTTTATAGGTTTCGCCTTCTAATTCTTGAAACATCAACAGCGCTTTGGAACTGACGGGAAAAGTCAAACAATAGTCCATGCCGACGTTGCTGAGGAATAATACCGCTACGGGATTGAGTTGCAAGCTGTTGCCCAGATATAACAGCGCTGGGACTAGAGCTACAGCTCTGGCTGTATGCGAAGTCATGTAGATGTGGGAAGTCAGGGCAATTAGAGATAATACGAGCAAGATCAAGAGGCGCGATTCTGTGCCAGCAATACCACTTGCGGCAAATAGCTGGTTAATAATCCATTGAGCTGCATCAGACTCAATCAATGCCTCACCTAAAACTAAAGCTGCGCCTACAAATACAATTAAGTTCCAAGAAACTGCTTTCAGTCCATCTTTCCAGCTAATGACTCCAATTCTAGGCGCAGTTAGTACCAAAGCCCCAATCACCGTGACGGTGGCAATTTCTAACCCATGCCAACTTTCCGTCAGCCATAGCCCTACCATGATCAACACGACAAGCAGTGTTGTTCGTTCTGCTGTAGAAAAGGGTTTTTTTTGCTGATAAGGAATCTGAAGTTGGCGCTGGCGGCGATTTTTGTCTAAAAATAAGCGCAAAATTACCCAGCAAGAGATATAACTAGCGACAACTCCAAACGGCACGCCATAAAGCGCCCACTGTGCGTAAGAGAGCTTGACATCAGCAATTTCGTCTAACAAGTCGATCGCGATCAGATGGGAACCAGCACCGATAAGAGTAGAAATCGTGGCAACTAAAATAATTGTCGGCATCAGTAGCGCCATTGCACGGGTGATGCGGCGATCGCCTGCGGCGTTGGCAATGCTGCGAAATACGGGAATGACTACAGCTGCTCTCCCAGAAGTGGAAGGAATAACGAAAGACAAGGGAATTAATATAGTTGTCAACAGCCAAAATACACTGCTGACATTCCGGGCGCGACTGACGACCAACTGCGTTAATCTTGCCGCTAAGCCCGTTTGCTGTACGGCTCCACCCAAAATGAAAGCACCGATCATCAGCCAAATTACATCTGATTCCAGTGCCTCAAATAACGCTTCTTGTTCGCTACCACCAGATAATATAAGCAACACCACCGTTGCTAGGGCAACATAGGCTGCGTTCAGGGATGTGGTTGACCACAAGATTACCGCTAAGGCAAAGGCAAACAGAGATAATCGCGCCTCTGTTGGCAGCGAACTTGGTAGAAGAATGGCGATTCCTGCTATGAGAGTCAGCGCCAAAGGTAGCACGGCATCAACCACCCAACGAAACCGTCGCTGACGTGGGTGAGTTTTAGGTAGAGGGCGCTTGCTCTCAATGCGCGACCAAATGCTAGTCGTGCCTAGTCGCTCCTTGCTACCTGCCTTTTGAGTGGCAGCAGCTTTATTCATCTTTCCTCCTAGTCACCAACTAACGTGCGGTATGACGACCTGTACTGAGTGATTGTTTCACTCGATTGACACAAGCGATCGCCCGTGCTTAATCAGAGACTAACATCTTCTTAAAGTAAATTTAATTTCTTGTCTAAGTATCTACCCTGGGATGGAAGGCAGAAGTTTTTACCTCAATTTAGCTTTTTTCATAGATCGATTTCTAGTATTTCTGCAAACGTAATTTTGCACTTTTTGAAATTTCGTATTTTTGCACTTGTAAAAATTAAAAGAGAGGTTATTCGAGCAAAATTATCCAAACATGCTTCAGAAATCCTTTGAAAACTCAATTTTATGAAATTTCAAATATAGTTGCTTTAATTTCAAAAAATAAATAAAAATAGTAAGCATGAACCAAACTTTAATGAAAAAGTTAATTTCGATCGTCGCTCCTCTAGCGATCGAATTATTGCTTTCTCCTACAGTCATAGCAGAACAAATTCTGCAACATACACATATTGACCCGAACAGCAACGAGCGCCAAAGTATAAAAAACAACTTTCAACTATCAAAGGACATACCTCAAACTACTAGTATCATAGATAACATTAACCAAGATAAAAAACGGTTTTCGATCGCCGAGCGTCGCGATCGTAAAGATCCCCCCTTCGCCCCCCTCGATCGGGCGGGTTGGGGGGATCTTCAGATGAGCCAAGTCACGTCTGTTTCGCAGTTATCTGATGTCCAGCCCAGCGATTGGGCTTTTCAAGCCTTGCAATCTTTAGTGGAGCGCTACGGAGTCATTGCTGGCTATCCAGACAGCACGTTTAGAGGCGATCGGGCAATGACCCGGTATGAATTTGCGGCAGGGTTGAATGCAGCATTAGAAAGAATCAACGAACAGATCGCCACTGGCAATCCTATAACTCAAACAGACTTAGCCATCCTACAAAAACTGCAAACTGATTTTGCTACCGAACTGGTGACTCTACGCGGGCGAGTCGATCGCGTAGAGGTACAGACAGCTCAGTTAGAATCTAATCAATTCTCTACCACCACCAAACTAGAAGGAACGGTGATTTTTGCCCTCAGCGATGCTTTTGGCGGAGCGGGCGACGACAACAATACAGTGCTGCAAAGTCGAAGCAGACTCGCTTTTGAAACCAGTTTTACTGGAAAGGACTTACTGACCACCAGGCTTGATTTTGGCAACTTCGAGCAATTTGACTTGCCAACAGATGAAGGGCGTTTAGGTTTTGACTCGAACACCGAAGGAAGCGTGGAACTGGGGAACCTAGAATATGAACTACCAGTGGGTGAAAAAATAACGCTGTTGTTCCAATTCAACGATTCAGACAGCGATGATTTTACGGATGTAATCAACCCTTTGTTTGAAGATAGCGATACGGGGGCAATTTCTCGCTTTGGACGACGCAATCCTATTTATCGCGTCCCCAATAGCAACACGGGAATTGGAGCGAGGTTACAGTTATCTGAGGCAATGAGTTTTGATTTCGCTTATCTGGCTGGAGATGCTAACGATCCGGCAGCTGGTGCGGGACTATTTAACGGCGATTACGGCGCGATCGCTCAGTTAACATTAACGCCCAGCGATCGCCTTGCTGTAGGCTTAACTTATATTCATGCTTATGGAGCTGCCGGTCAAGGTGTAGATACAGGTACGGGTAGCACAGCCGCTAATTTAACTCAAATCGGTACGCCAGATCTCGAACAGCCTGTAGTCAGTAACTCCTACGGCATTGAAGTCAGTTACAGAATTAGCGAGAATTTTGCGATCGGTGGCTGGGTGGGCTATACTGCTGCTCGCGCGATCGACTTGGGAGATGGATCGATTTGGAATTACGCCCTCACCCTCGGATTTCCCGATTTGGGCAAAGAAGGCAATCTCGGCGGAATTATAATCGGGATGCAACCAAAATTAACTGGTACGAGTAGCGGTTTGAGAGCGGCAGGGCAATCGAGCGACCCCAATACTTCAATTCACGTTGAAGGCTTCTACAGATACCAAGCTACAGATAATATCTCTATCACCCCTGGTTTGATTTGGCTGACAGCTCCAAATCATAATACTGAGAACGAAGACATCGTGATTGGAACAATTCGCACTGCCTTTGAGTTTTGAGTGCTACACAATTAGGCAAATTTTTCCCACGCCTGGGTGACAATCTCGCTCAGCCTGCGGCGCTGGCGATCGTCTAATAAGCTATCATCTGCAAGCAGTTGGGCAGTTAGCTGTTCTAAAGATTGTCCTTGAGAACGGACGAACTGAATCACGCCCGCGATCGCAGTGGCTACCAATTCATCGCTAATTGGTTTTTGTCTGAGATTAATAATTTCTTCGGGGCTGGTTGGGATGGGATAATGCATGGCGGGAGTTTACAAGATAAAAAACTGTTTTAATAAATCCAAACACAATTGTAAATTTTCTTAAACTTGTTCTAAGCAAGCTTATTTTTGGCAAGCTTAGCCTAGTCTAAACCTTTGTCACCTCTGTCCAAATTGGTAGTTTACCCGTAGACAAAAGCGCCAAGATGAAAGAACTCTTGTATATTGAAATCCCCACACCAGACACATCTGTCGTTCGGCACTGGTTGCAAGCGGAATTTGAACCAGGAATCGGGCAAAAAGCGATCGCGCCTGAAGGTTTTCGCTTGCAAATACCTATAGATACAGCGATAAAGACAAATATTTCAGATCCAACGGCAAAAAAGCTAGGGGAGATCTCCGCTTTTGTTTGGTCTGTACAGCGTACTACATATCTCAAGGTCTTCCGTTGGGCAGATTCTCCCCTACCAGGAGAACGGCAAATTCTGCAAAGTCTTGTAAAGCAGATTAGAATTAAGTTTCCGCATAACTATCCCGCACCACCAGCAATAGATTTATCCCAACAATCTATTTTTGAGGCGCTTGCTCCCCACTACCCCCTCACCGTCAAGTATTTTCAGCAAATGCCTAATGGCGAATACGATCTCAAGCGAGTTTACTGGTGGGAGCAAAGGTGGCGCGAAGGAGTGCAGAATCCGCAGCAGCCGCGTCAAGTTGTGTTTTCTGGAAAAAATGTAGAGGCGTTACATGTAAATGTAGAGACGTTACATGTAACGTCTCTACAGCCATCCTACGATCTCATTTACATCGGTGGCGCATTAGGAGTGATTCATGCAGCGGTGATGGCGCAGTTAGGTTATCGCGTGTTGTTGTTGGAGCGTTTGCCATTTGGACGGATGAATCGGGAGTGGAATATTTCTCGCACGGAATTACAAAGTTTAATCGATCTGGGCTTGCTAACTCCCGCAGAATGCGAAAGTGTTATTGCACGAGAATATAAAGACGGATTTAATAAGTTTTTCGATGGGAACAATCCACCCCACTTAAAAGCACCGATCCTCCATACTCCAACGGTGCTGAATATAGCCTTAGATGCAGAAAGGTTACTGCGGCTGTGTGGAGAAAAGTTAAAAGCTGCGGGGGGTGAAATTTGGGACGAAACCGAGTTTCTCCGCGCTGATATCGAGCGATCGCAAGTTACGTTACAAGCTCGGCATTTACCCAGCCAAACTCAAAAACAAGCCAGCGGACGAGTTTTGGTAGATGCAATGGGGACAGCTTCTCCGATTGCTTGGCAACTCAATGGCGGTCGTGCTTTTGATAGCGTCTGTCCGACGGTAGGAGCGGTAATTAATGGCGGCTTTGAGCCTGGGGTATGGGATGCTCAATATGGCGATGTACTCAATAGCCACGGCGACATTTCGCGGGGAAGACAGTTAATTTGGGAATTATTTCCTGGTGCGGGCGAAGAAATCACAGTTTATTTGTTCCACTACCATCAAGTCAATCCAGAAAATCCCGGTTCGTTGCTGGAAATGTACGAGGACTTTTTCACGATTTTGCCAGAGTATCGCCGTTGCGACCTAGATAAACTCGTATGGAAAAAACCTACATTTGGTTATATTCCGGGACATTTTAGCGTTGGGAGTCGCGATCGCACGGTTGCTTTCGATCGCTTAGTCGCGATCGGCGATGCGGCTTCGCTGCAATCTCCCCTCGTCTTTACTGGTTTTGGCTCCCTCGTTCGCAATCTCAGCCGTCTTACAGCTTTATTAGATACGGCATTAAAGCACGATTTGCTCAGTGCTAACGATTTGAATCAAATTCGCGCCTATCAAAGCAATGTTGCCGTGACTTGGATGTTTTCTAAAGGCATGATGGTTCCCACGGGTAAATTTTTACCACCAGAACGGGTCAACTCGATGCTGAATAATTTCTTCGGACTGTTGACTGACGAACCTTTAGAAGTTGCCGATCGCTTTATCAAAGACCGCTTTGATTGGTTTACTTTCAACCGTTTGGCACTAAAAGCTGCCACCAAAAATCCCATCTTGCTGCTCTGGATTTGGGAATTAGCCGGAGCCAAAGATTTGCTGCGATGGCTGCTGAGTTACTTCAACTTTAGCTGGAATGCCTTGTTGAGTCTTTGTTTTAGCGGCTGGTTGCCGAGTTTCTTGCGCCAGATCCAGCCGTGGTTAGAACGCCGCTATCCCAGATTGTGGTTGAGGCTGCTGACACAAAGCTACGCCCTAACAACTGGTATGGGAAGACCCCAACTGGCGATCGCCCCTCATCCCCGCACGCCTGCAATTGGTTCTCAAGATGTGGTTAGTAGTTAGTTGTTGGTTGTGGGTGAGTGGCTTGTGGCTAGTGACTAGTGGAACCAGATTCAATTCTTGTCACTGGTTCCACTAGTCACTGACAACTGATAACTGACAACTGACAACCGCTCACTGATTCTGGTTTCTGCGTGGAAATTTTGGTAATTCAATTGATGCTAGTGATTTTCTACCTTTGGGTGGATGCCAGGGATAAACAACTGGTGAGGGCCAGTTGAGGTTAACCTGATTCTGGCTGGTTGGGGAAGCATCGGCTGGTGAAGCTTCTGCTTCGCCTGCTGGTTCCTCCGTCTGCGATTCATTGGTTGGGTGCGATTCTGATATCTGTGGTTGGGGCGCGAGCCGATCGAGGTCGAGCGACGTTGTCTCGTCAGTCTCGATCGCCTCTGCTGAGGCTTCTTCTTGTAACAAACTCAAGAAATCGTCTAGGTCTACTTCTTGGTTAGTTTCTGAAAAGAAAAAACTTTGCTCTGCGGAGCTATTCCCACTTTGCAAATCGAAAGATCCAGTACTGGGGGTGGAATTGAAACTGTAAGGCGCTTGGCGATCGCTCAAAAAGTTTTCCGCCGTCCACTCATTCAATGGTGAATCTGAGGATTCTTGTCGGTCGCGATCGATAAAATTCGGGGTTTGAATCGACCACGGAGTAATCGGTTGCGGGTTGGGGAATAACGATTGCGTTCTCAAACTACTAGCATGATTTTCTGGGGGTCGATCGGTTGTGGCAGCGGGTGATTCCGCGCACTTTTCTAGCGCTACTTTTAACTGCATGGTGTAGCGTTGCTGGCGCAGTAAGCGAGAGCGGAGATCGCGGCAGGATGTCTCGACTTGCATGAGCTGATAGGATTGCTCGTTATATCTAGACTGCACGAGAGAGCATTCTCTTTCCATTTGAGCGATCCGTTCTTGGCTGGCGTTTAAGTCATCGGTAAGGGTCTCAACCACAATTTTCTGCTGCTGGATGGCTTGTTCTGCCGTCTCTAGCTTGGCAGATAAAGATTCTACTTGCGATCGCGCTTGCTCCTGAGCTTGAATTTTTTGGGCAAGCTTCAAATCTGCCTCGCGCGATCGCCCTCTGATGTAATGCAATTCATTTTGGCTGTTTTCTAGCGCTCTCTCTAACTGAATTACCCGTTCTACTAGTTTGGTGTTGGAGCCGCGCATCTCTTGGATGAAACTCAATAATGTCGCGACTTCTTCAGGAGTTAAAGATGCTCCACCATTCTCTGCCGAGTCCATCCAGCGAGCAACGGACGACCAAGAACCTACTGCGGGTTCTGGTTCCACAGAAACATCGCGGGCAACAGCAGCATCGTCCGCTGACTCAGATAAATTGGTTTCGTCTTGGTTTGCTGGGGATGCCTCACCATCGGCAAGCCCACTATTAGCAAAATTAAACCACTCAGCAAATGGCGCACTATTGACTTTTTCTGCTTCACTCATGGTCTTGTACCCCGCTGTAAAAATTCTTAGCTGCCCCGATATCAGACTTTCTATTATTCATCCACTTTTAAAAGATTTTTTTAAAGATTCAGACTTTCTTAAAAAAAATAGATCTTCTACCATAAATGAATTTTTCAGTATTTATACTGGTAACTTTTCCCAAATTCTGTATGCAGAAATATAAAATAATTAGGCGCGAGTTGTTACTCTCGTTTCTATCCTGTAGCTATCTTACCTCCACCACCTCAATTGAAGAAAGTCAGTTGTCAGTGGAAAGTGAGTAGTGAGTTGCTAGTGGCTGGTGACTGGTGGCTAGATGCTTCTGGCTTGCGAATGCGCGAACGTGCATCACTAATTAATTATTTGCTCTATGTCATTTAATTTTCCGGCTCGGACTTGGTTAGGAGTTGTGGTAAGTAGTTTAGGACTGTGGTTTTTACCCATACCTGGAATTGCCAACTCTGCGATCGCGGCAAAAAAAATTTATATTTCCTATGGAGCGATCGAACGGTCTATTTCTGTGAACTCCTTGGAAAGCTACGCTAAAAAAGGCATAGTTGACGACGAGTTAGCTACCTATGCAGCATATGTCAGTCCCCAACGATTGTTACAATTACAACGAGTTTTACTCAAACGGATCGATCTAAGTCCGGTTGCAGTATCCCAGTTTCTTTATACGCCAACTGGAACAACCCTGTTAAAAAGACTAGGCGAGGTTGTCCAAACTGAATCTCGGCAATCGGGATTTTATGCCCTGCGCTCGGCACTCATTTTAGCAGCAGCAGATCCAAAAGGCTTAACACTCCTGAACATACTACACAAATTTCCGACTAACGTACGAGTTAATATGGGGCGGATGCTTCAGCTGGCTGAAGCCCTAGAAACTTTGATTAGCCAATCCCGCAGAGCGATCGCCTTAATTTCCGAAAATTCGACAGTCGCAGCTGCTCAAGTCCAAGGAATAAATTTTTCTCAGTTACCAGATTTGCGATCGCCCGGACGTTTTAGTTGGAGCAAGCAAACCTTAAAATTAAGCGATCGCCGCCGCGATCGGGCTTTTGTTGCCGATCTTTATTTACCCAGGGAGCAGGAAGCAGGGAGTAGGGAGCAGGGAACAGGGAGCAGGGAGCAGGTAGGACAAGGGAGACAAGGGGGACAGGGAGACAAGGAAGCAATTACCAATTACCAATTACCAATTACCAACTACCAAAATTTCCCAGTCGTAGTCATATCCCACGGTTTAGGGAGCGATCGCACGAGTTTTATTTATCTAGCCGAGCAACTAGCAAGTTATGGTTTTGCTGTTGCAGTTCCCGAACATCCTGGTAGCAATGCAGAACAATTGCGCTCGCTGTTTTCCGGTCAAGCAGCAGAGATAGCAGAGCCAAGCGAATTTGTCAACCGTCCTTTAGATGTGAAATACTTATTGGATGAATTAGAGCGACTGAATGCAGTTAATCCCAGTTGGCAGTTGAATGTACAACGAGCAGCGATTATTGGTCAATCTTTTGGCGGTTATACTGCCTTAGCCTTAGCAGGTGCAAGCTTGAATTTTAGTCAATTGCGTCAAGATTGTAACAACCCTAAAGATATCTGGAATCTATCGCTACTGCTTCAGTGTCGTGCTTTGGCTTTACCATTGACTCAAGATAATTTGAAAGACTGGAGAATTAAAGCCGCGATCGCCATTAACCCATTTACTAGTAGTATTTTTGGGGAATTAGGATTGAGGAAGATTCAAATTCCCGTAGCGATCGTCAGCAGCAGTGCAGATACAATTGCTCCTGCCTTACCAGAACAGATTATTCCTTTTGCTTGGTTAACAACAGAGCGAAAATACTTGCTCTCCATCGATCGCGCCAGCCATTTTTCTACGATTGGCGAATCAGCAGCGGAAGATGCCGATCCGATTCCCCTACCCGCACAAGTTATCGGTCCCAATCCAGCGATCGCACGTCGCTACGTTAGCATTTTGAGCGTGGCATTCATGGAAACTTATCTCGATCGAAACCCCCAGTATCGTCCCTATCTCAGCTCCTCCTATATTCAAACCATCAGCCAAGCACCGCTAGATGTAAGTCTCGTTTCATCCTTACCACTAACTCAGCTAGCTAATTCTATCTGTGCGGTGGTCACAGCCCAACAGAATTTTTGTCCTCAAGCTTACAGGCGGGGGAGAAAAGAGAGCTGAGGGAGCGATCGGGAGCTGAGGGAGAAAAGAGAGCTGAGGAGAGAATAATAACCAATGACCAATGACCAATGACAAATAACTCTAGTTAGAGGTCAATTTGCGCTCGCGCTTGCTAACTTGGTGAATGAGATCGAGACGAGGAGTTAAATGGTAATGGACAAGACTTTATTGATGATTTTACTGTTGGGTTTGCTACTCAGCTTCATCGTAGCGCCGTTTTCTGGCTTAGCCTTACTGATGATTTTCCTGCTAGTCTCAGCTGTTTTGTGGACAGGCTGGACGCTTGTGAGTATTTTAATCCGTGGTAAGACAAGCGACAGTAATTCGTAGTTCAGCGAGCTACGGTTCGGTAGGTTCACCAATCGATGCGGTCAAATGTGAGTTGCGATCGCCACTAAACCATCGTAGTTGCAAAACAGGTAGTTGCAAAACAGATAATTACAAAAAAGAACGATAGATTTCGCTTTCTAACGTACCGCTAAAATATCCCTGTCCGATAGAGGTTCTCTGCCAGTCTGCCAATGCTTCATCTGGCGTAATTCTAATCGTAGATACTAATTCTGCCCGAATCTGCTGAATGAGTTCCTGCTCTTTCAGCTTAGTATCTCTTACTTTTGGTGTAGATGTGGAAGTTCGAGCGATCGACATTATGGCTTATCCCTCTTGCACCAAGATTTATTTCTCAATATTCTCAGGCTATAACTGCACCCACGTTCATCAGCTTAAGAATTCTTGATAAAGAGGAGGGAGGCGGAGACAAGGGAGACAAGAGAGCATTTCTAGTCACCAGCCACCAGCCACCAGCTACTGATAACTGAAAAAAGTGTCACTGGAGATGAGTTTAAGGGAGAGATCGTGAGTTATTTAAATTTGTAGATATACTCATAATGCCCTGTAAAAGCTGGGATGGTGCGTAATTCCGAATTCCGAATTCCGAATTCCGAATTCCCTCGCTTCTCATAACTCCTTCGCTGTCATATGCCCGTATACTGCACTCAAGGTCACGAAAACTTGCCTGAAAGTCGTTTTTGTATGCATTGCGGCGAGAAGCTGTCTCTAGCGTCGGGAAATGGCTTGTATTCAGGACAGATGTTAGGCGATCGCTACTCGATCGTGCGTCTACTGGCACAAGGTGGTTTTGGGCGCACCTATCTAGCGGAGGATACTAACCGCTTTCGCGAACTCTGCGTTTTGAAAGAATTTGCGCCGCAAGCACAGAGTAATACTCTTTTACGCAAAGCAGCAGAATTGTTTGAACGGGAAGCGGGAGTGCTTTACAAATTGCAGCATCCGCAAATTCCCCGCTTTCGCGAATTATTTCGCGTCAAAATTGACAGTAAAGAACATTTATTTCTCGTCCAAGATTACGTAGAAGGGGAAACCTACCGCAGCTTGTTAGATGAGAGAATGCAGCAAGGAAAATTTTTTAGCGAGACAGAGATCGTTCACCTCTTGCAGCAAATTCTTCCTGTATTAGATTACATCCACAGTGTAGGAGTCATTCATCGGGATATTTCCCCAGAAAATTTAATTTTACGCGCTAGCGATCGCCTGCCAATGCTAATTGATTTTGGTGGTGTCAAACAAGTTGTTGCGACTGTTTCATCAGCTAAGTCTGGTAGGGGAATGCATACCGCTACGCTACTAGGAAAAGTCGGCTACGCACCACCCGAACAAATGCAGCAGGGGGTAGTTTATCCTCACAGCGATTTGTATGCCTTGGCTGCTACGGTATTAGTTTTACTTACAGGTAAAGAACCACAAGAATTAATCGACGATCGCCATCTTACATGGCACTGGCGGCGAGAAGTCAGTCTTACGCCAATGGTAGGGACAATGTTAGATAAAATGCTATCTCCTCGCCCTAGCGATCGCTATCATTCCGCACAACACGTTTTACACCTCTTACAGCAGCATAGCACCGCTGCAACACCCTTACCTACTCCCATGACAGTAGCAGTTAATAAGTCGCCAGTTGCCGTTGCTGTCAAGCCAGTTATTAATATTCCCCAACCAGTTATTAACATTCCGAAGCCAGTTATTAATTTTTCTCAGTTGGTTAACAATTTTCCCAAACCAGCAATTAATATTCCGAAGCCAGTTATTAAAATTCCTAGCGTTACTTTTTTCAAAACTAAAAAAATTTGGTTTGCATTACCAATAGGAATTATATCTGCATATATGGGTTGGTTAGCAGTGAGTGGTTGGTTGCAATTTCAATCAAATCTAACTGAAAAGAAAGTACCTCAGTCGCCAAAAGTAGCCGCTAAACCTCAGTTTTCTGCTGCCGAACAACGTCGAAAAAATCAATTGCGCGATCGCCGTCAGCGAATGGGGATAAATAACAGATATTACATTGCTTTAGTAGACCAAGTTTTTTGGGAGAGATATCCTCAGTATAAAGGTCGTCGTCTCACGGCGAATCCAGAGGATGCAAAAATTAGGGCTGATTGGGATAATTTGGCGGCGGACTGTTTAGATTGGTTGCAATTTTTGCCCTTAGAAACTCGCAAGCGTTTGGGTAGTTACTCGCAAAAAGATCGATCGCGTTGGCAACAGCAATTGTATCAACTAAACCTAAGTAATAGAGTTTTATACGATTTAGCTGATGCTGCCTTTTTACAAATGTTTCCCCAACAGCGGGGACAAAATTTTATGAACAAACCAATTAATCAGGTTTGGTATGCGATCGCCCAGGAGAAGTTGCAAGCTATCCTGAAGGGAAACGCTTATGAAAAAATTGAGTTTGATTCGGGAACGAGTGAAAGACAAGTTAGTGGTAGGTTGAAGTCTGGCGAAGGCAAAACTTTTGTTGCCGAATTAACAGAAGAACAAGTGATGCAACTGGAATTGGAAGCCGATCCGCAAGTATTAATTTCCGTATATTCTCCTACAGGTAAAATTAAGCTGATGGAAGATTCCCGCGATCGTACTTGGGATGGAGATTTACCAGAATCCGGTTTTTACGAGTTTGTTATTGTATCTACTGCGTCTGGTAAGAGCGATTATCAGCTTAAACTAATAATTAGCGAATAGCAGTCTGCATCCATGTCGATAAAATTTCTATGGCGATCGCTACTATCTGTAACTGCGATCGCTGGTAGCCTGTATATCATTGCTTGTTTGTTTCTCTACTTTCAACAAGCGCGATTTATCTTCTTTCCTCGCGCTACTATTGATACTACTCCAGCAGCTTTTAATCTACAGTATCAAGAAGTGTGGTTGCCTGTAAAAACGGCATCTAGTAAGGTAGAAAAAATACATAGTTGGTGGATACCTGCATCGACACCAAGTAACAGAGTATTGCTATATTTGCACGGTAATGGAATTAATATCGGGGCAAATGTTGCTCATGCAAGCCGATTTCATCGTATGGGTTTTTCGGTACTACTCCCTGATTATCGCGGTTATGGTTTGAGTCAGGGTAATTTCCCTTCTGAATCGCAAGTTTATCAAGATGCACAAGTAGCTTGGAATTATTTAGTTAAGGAGAAAAAGATTCCAGCCAATCAGATTTTTATTTACGGACATTCTTTAGGTGGTGCAGTGGCGATCGATCTGGCGGTTAAGCAACCAAAGGCGGCTGGATTAATCGTCGAAAGTTCTTTTACTTCAGTGGCGGATATGGTAAATCATCAGCAAATTTATCGTATTTTTCCAATCGAGCTACTATTACATCAGCGGTTTGATTCTATTGATAAGGTGGGTTCTTTAGCTATGCCAGTATTATTTATTCATGGTACTGCTGATTGGCAAGTTCCTGCTAGCATGAGTCAGCAATTATATACAGCTGCACCGCAGCCAAAGCAGATCTTTTTGGTTCCAGAGGCGGGGCATAATAATACTGCTGAGGGTGCAGGGAGTAAGTATTTTCAGGTGGTGCAGCAGTTTGTTAAGCAAGTAGAGAATGAAAATGTCGCGCAAAGGCGCAAAGGGTTATTAAGAGATTTTTCGTTGTTTAACAGTATCTAGAAAGAGGTTTTAAACAATGCAACTTCAATTGAGCCAAATTGACGTGCAGCCAGGGCAAAGGTTGGTTTTGAAAAATATTAGTTGGGATGATTTTGAGCAGATATTAGTAGAGTTGGGCGATCGCCGTGCTTCTCGAATTGCATATTATCAAGGAATATTAGAAATTATGGTTCCGTTGGCAGGTCATGAAAGTGGTAAAGAAAATATTGGAGATTTAGTAAAAGTTACACTGGAAGAACTTGATATTGAGTTTGCCTCTTTGGGTTCAACTACTTTTAAACGGCAAGTTATGAATGCTGGTGTAGAACCAGATGCTTGTTTTTACATTCAAAATGAAGCAGCAATTCGCGGCAAGGAGAGGATCGATCTGAATTTCGATCCTCCACCAGATTTAGCAATTGAAATCGATCTTACCAGCGATTCGGAGATTAAAAAGAATAGTTATGCAGCTTTAGGTGTTCCCGAATTGTGGATTTATGATGGGCGATCGCTCAAAATTTACTTATTACAAGATCGGCAGTATATTACTACAGAACAAAGTCAAATTTTTCCTAATTTGCCAATTTTAACAGCGATCCCTCAGTATGTAACTCAGAGTAGAGTAGAGGGAAGAAATGTGGCAATTAAGGCTTTTCGGAGATGGGTTATAGAATTTACGAGAACTCTTCCAAACAATTAACAATGTGTTAAATTCTGCCTCGGAGAATGCAATAGACGTACCCTAACGTGCCTAAAATTGGTATCCTATACTTCTGTCATAGCCACTGTGGGATGCTTCTATGTCTTTCGTCGGTCTACACATCCATAGCGATTACAGCCTACTCGACGGTGCAAGCCAGCTGCCGCAACTGGTAGATCGGGCGATAGAATTGGGTATGCCTGCGATCGCGCTTACCGATCACGGTGTCATGTATGGGGCGATCGAATTAATTAAAGTTTGTCGTAGTAAAAATATTAAGCCAATTATTGGCAATGAAATGTATGTCATCAACGGCGATATTGGAAATAAAGAACGCCGCCGAGTTAGAAAATACCATCAAGTTGTCTTAGCAAAAAATACTAAAGGCTACAAGAATTTAGTTAAACTTACGTCGATTTCTCACCTGAAAGGATTTCAAGGTAAAGGGATATTTGCTCGTCCTTGTGTCAATAAGGAGCTGTTACAACAGTACCACGAAGGCTTAATTGTTACTAGTGCTTGTTTAGGTGGAGAAATTCCTCAAGCAATTTTACAAGGTAAACCGGATGTGGCGCGAGAAATTGCTAAGTGGTATAAAGATGTTTTTGGTGAGGATTATTATTTAGAAATTCAAGATCACGGTTCTCCTGAAGATAGAACTGTAAATGTAGAAATTATTAAGATAGCTAAAGAATTAGATATTAAATTTGTCGCCACAAACGATTCCCATTATATTTCCTGTTTTGATGTAGATGCTCACGATGCATTATTATGCATTCAAACTGGTAAGCTAATTTCTGAAGATAATCGGATGCGCTACAGCGGGACGGAGTATTTGAAATCTGCTGAGGAGATGGCGCAGTTATTTCGCGATCATTTACCAGACGATATTATCCAAGAGGCGATCGCCACAACTTTAGAAGTTGCCGAAAAAGTCGAACCATACCACATTTTAGGCGAACCGCGACTGCCTAACTATCCCGTTCCTGCCGGACATACAGCCGATACTTATGTAGAAGAAGTTGCTTGGGAAGGATTATTAGAACGCCTCAATCGTAAATCTCGCAATCAAATCGAACCAGTCTATAAGGAAAGACTGGAATATGAGTTGAAAATGCTTCAAAAAATGGGATTTTCAACTTACTTTTTAGTCGTTTGGGATTACATTAAATACGCTAGAGATAACGACATCCCTGTAGGACCAGGACGCGGTTCCGCTGCTGGTTCTTTGGTTGCTTATTGCCTACAAATTACTAACATCGATCCGGTACATCATGGCTTGTTATTCGAGCGATTTTTGAATCCAGAACGAAAGTCAATGCCTGATATTGATACCGATTTCTGCATCGAAAAACGCGATGAAGTGATTGAATATGTGACGCGGAGATATGGTGAAGATCGAGTCGCGCAAATTATTACATTTAACCGCCTCACATCCAAGGCTGTTTTAAAAGATGTGGCGCGAGTCTTAGATATTCCCTACGCCGAATCAGACAAAATGGCGAAATTAATCCCTGTGGTGCGGGGTAAGCCAACTAAACTGGCGGTGATGATTTCTGACGAAACACCTGAACAAGAGTTTAAGGATAGATACGACAACGAACCCCACGTTCGCCGCTGGATTGATATGGCGATGCGAATTGAAGGAACGAACAAAACTTATGGCGTTCATGCAGCCGGAGTTGTGATTTCATCCGATCCGTTAGATGAAATCGTCCCGTTACAAAGGAATAAAGAAGGCGATGTCATTACCCAATATTTTATGGAAGACATCGAAGCAATGGGATTGTTGAAAATGGACTTTTTAGGATTAAAGAATTTGACTTTAATTCAAAAGTCTATTCAACTGATCGAACAATATCGCCAAATAAAAGTCGATCCGTATGAAGTTACGGCAAATGAAAGAAAAGTACAGAAAATTTTAGCTAAAGGTGAAACTGATAAAATTCCTGAAGATGTAGAAAAAGCTTATAAGCTGCTAGAAGCAGGCGCGTTAGAAGGAGTATTTCAGCTAGAATCTTCGGGAATGCGTCAGATTGTTCGAGATTTAAAACCTTCTTGTATCGAAGATATTTCTTCTGTGCTAGCTTTATATCGACCAGGACCATTAGATGCTGGGTTAATTCCAAAATTTATTAATCGCAAACACGGTAAAGAAGCAATTGAAAACGAGCATCCCATATTAGAACCAATCTTGCAAGAAACCTATGGAATTATGGTGTATCAAGAGCAAATTATGAAAATTGCTCAAGATTTAGCCGGATATTCCCTCGGACAAGCAGATTTGTTAAGACGCGCAATGGGGAAAAAGAAAACCTCAGAGATGCAGAAACAAAGAGAAATTTTTGTTGATGGTGCAGCAAGAAATGGAGTGAAAAAGCAAATAGCTGAAGAGTTATTTGAGAAGATGATGAAGTTCGCGGAGTATTGTCTCAGCTACGATACTGAAATTTTAACTGTTGAATATGGAGCAATACCTATAGGTAAAATTGTAGAAGAACGTATCGAATGTACAGTTTACAGTGTCGATAATAATGGTTTTATCTATACTCAACCAATTGCTCAATGGCATAATCGAGGACAACAAGAAGTATTTGAATATTGTTTAGAAGATGGTTCAATTATTAGGGCAACCAAAGATCATAAGTTTATGACATTTGAGGGAAAAATGTTACCAATTGATGAGATTTTTGAACAAGAGTTAGATCTAAAACAAGTTAAGTCAATCCAAAATCTGTAAAATGTTAGTGAGCTATCGGCAATTAAATTTACAACATAAACAACAAATAATAGATGCTTTTGTTGCAGGAATAGAGTGCAGAAACATTCCTAATTATCTTGGTGTAAGTGAAAGAGCCGTTGCTAGAGTTCTTAAAGAAGCGGATATTAATACTAAGCGTCGAAATCGCTACACTTTGAATGAAGGGTACTTCGATGTAATTGATACTCAAGTTAAAGCATACTTGTTAGGCTTGATAGCAGCAGATGGTTGTGTTACCAAAACTAACTATATTGCTTTTGAGTCAATCGATCGCGAACTGACAGAGCTACTTAGTCGAGAACTATTATACTCTGGAAATATTAGAATTATTAAACCTCAAGGCTACGCTCCTCACTATCGAATCAACTTTTCTTCACGAAAAATAGCTACTGCTTTGTGCAACTATAGTGTGGTAACTGGGAGAATGTTTTCTGGTGCTTACTATTTTCCTGAATCAGAATATTTAGCTTCTTATGTATTGGGATATTTTGATGGAGATGGCTGTGCTTATGTAAACGAGGGAAGAAGTGGCGGACTTGTTTGTATTGTAGGTTCTTTCGAGTTCACAAGTGAGCTGGCTAGACTTTTAGATATGGGTGTTGTAGAAGAACATGTCTCAGGAAAAGCTTATGATTGGAGAATTTACAGTCGTCAGAATATTCAAGCATTTTATAACTTCGTATATCAAAATCCATTATTAGGACTAAGCCGTAAAAAGCAGAAAATTGAGCAAATTCTTGGGAGTTATAGACGTGGTTAAGATAATTAGTCGTAAATCGTTAGGAATTCAGCCAGTATATGATATTGGGGTTGAACGAGATCATAAATTTGTTTTAAAAAATGGATTAGTTGCTTCAAATTGCTTCAATAAATCCCATTCCACAGCTTACGGCTACGTCACTTATCAAACTGCATATCTCAAGGCGAATTTTCCTGTAGAATACATGGCGGCGCTATTAACAGCTAATAGCGACAAAACAGAACAGGTACAAAAATATATTGCTACCTGTTTGAACATGAATATTCAAATCGAACCACCAGATATCAATCGCTCTGGTGTAGATTTTACACCAATAGAAAATAATATTTTATTTGGACTCTCAGCAGTTAAAGGGTTAGGCGGAGAAGCGATCGCCTCGATTTTAAAAGCGCGTTCGGACGGAGAATTTAAATCTCTAGCTGATTTTTGCGATCGCGTTGATTTACGTGCTGTCACCCGTCGAACAATTGAACCACTCATTTAT
>NZ_PYCI01000188.1:0-10927 GCF_003015105.1 Chroococcidiopsis sp. CCALA 051
CCCTTGTCTCCCTTGTCTCCCTTCGCCCCCTAATCCCCACTCCCTTCGGTCGTGGGGAAGAGCGAGTTCCCCCTTGTCCCCCTTGTCCCTTCCCCTAAAATGAATCACACTTGGCTAATGCCCAGCCATTTTGTCATGCTGGGTCTATTACTAGGATTTGCGATCGCCCATAGCGGTTTAGCCGCCCTGCGAATGCAGGCAGAAAAAGCAATTGGTGCTAGGCTTTATCGTGTCTTATTTGCTAGCGTCAGCTTACCTTTAGCTGTCGGTTTAGTAATTTACTTTTTCAACCATCGCTACGACGGAGCGCAACTCTGGCAAGTACAAGCTGTCCCAGGCGTGCGCGAGATTGTTTGGGTGCTATCTGCTGTTTCTTTCCTCTTTCTTTATCCCGCTACATTTAATTTACTGGAAATTGCCGCAGTCCAAAAACCCGAAGTCCATCTCTACGAGACGGGAATTATTCGCATCACCCGTCATCCGCAGATGGTAGGACAGTTGATTTGGTGTATTGCCCATACTTTATGGTTGGGAACGAGTTTTACCCTCGTCACTTCCATTGGCTTAGTCTTACATCATCTCTTTGGAGTGTGGCATGGCGATCGCCGCTTGAGTCAACGTTATTCAGAAGCATTTGAAAAAGTTAAGTTTCGCACCTCCATCGTTCCCTTTCTAGCGATCGCGCAGGGACGGCAAACATTAGATTGGCAAGAATTTCTCCGCCCTGCATACATAGGTGTTGCCATTTTTATCTTTTTATTGTGGCGATCGCATCCCCTGCTGATCCAAGCTACAGCCAAAGTTCCCTGGTAGTGGGGAATTCAGAATTAACTACTTGGAAGTTCGCGATTCCCGAGTCCCCAATAGCTGACAAAATCGATCTTTCCCACTTTTGAATTGATCCCGAATCGATGTAGCATAATTCCAAGTTGATAGCAAACTCAGATAATTCCGCCTAGAGGAAACATGATATTGTCAGTTAACGAGCGGACGTTTACAAAAGAAGTTTTAGAATCTTCAGTTCCAGTTTTAGTCAATTTTTGGGCTCCCTGGTGTGGGTTGTGTCATTTAATCCAACCTGTACTATCAGAGTTTCACAAGCATGGTAGCCAGCACGTCAAGATAGTGGGCGTAAATGCCGATGAAAATTTTAGATTATCCAATACTTATCGACTCACAACCTTGCCCACACTGATTTTGATTGAGAAAGGTATTGTCAGACAGCGATTAGATCGCCTACATAGTCGAGATGAACTTCGGCAAATCCTAAAGTCAATTCAGTACGACTACGCTAACTCCGTTCGACTTGAAATAGGGGCTAGGAGCTAGAAAGATAAGTGGCTGGGGACTAGTGTTTTCTAGCAACTAGCCACCAGTCACTAGCCACTAACTACTCTCCTACCCCTTAGTAAAGCTAAAGTCATAGTAAGTTTTCCCCATCTAGGTTCCCTCAGGTGGGGTATTTTACGATCGGAGCCATGTGTCACAATTGTTAACAGTTTGGAGTAAGCGATTAGTCGTCAGAGGTTATTCATCATCAGTTATTTGTAATCAGTTCCATACAAATGACAAATGACAAATGACAAATGACAAAAAAGCTAATAGCTTCATTGAGTAAGTTAGTAGTAAAGTTCTCAAAGTAGGCGCAAGTGATGGAAGCTATCTATCAATATGCCTGGCTGATTCCGGTGTTACCCTTGGTCGGGGCGATGCTGGTCGGTCTGGGGTTAATATCGGCAAATCAGGCGACTAACCGCCTGCGGCAACTCAATGCTGTATTTGTCATCTCTTTAATGGGAGCAGCAACGGTACTGTCTTTCGCGATTCTTTGGAGTCAAATCCAAGGACACGCGCCCTATACCAGAACCCTGGAATGGGCAGCAGCCGGAAATTTCCATTTAAGTATGGGATATACGATCGACCATCTGACAGCCATGATGTTGGTGGTAGTGACCACGGTAGCTTTGCTAGTGATGGTGTATACCGATGGTTACATGGCTCACGACCCAGGTTACGTGCGCTTCTATTCCTACCTGAGTTTGTTTGGTTCTTCCATGCTCGGTCTGGTGGTCAGCCCAAATATCGTCCAGATTTATATTTTCTGGGAATTAGTAGGGATGTGTTCCTACTTGCTCGTTGGGTTCTGGTACGATCGCAAGGCAGCAGCAGATGCTTGTCAAAAAGCATTTGTCGTCAACCGTGTGGGTGACTTTGGTTTATTGTTGGGCATTCTAGGACTTTACTGGGCAACCAACAGCTTTGAGTTTGGTGAAATTGGCGAACGGTTGCAAACTCTGGTTGAATCGGGTTCTATCAGCAGTTTCTTGGCGGTTGTATTTGCCGTTCTCGTTTTCTTGGGTCCAGTTGCCAAGTCAGCTCAGTTTCCCTTGCACGTCTGGCTACCGGACGCGATGGAAGGTCCCACTCCCATCTCAGCTTTGATCCACGCGGCGACGATGGTAGCAGCTGGGGTATTTTTGATCGCTCGGATGTATCCCTTGTTTGAAGGCATCCCAGCAGCAATGAATGTGATTGCCTATACTGGTGCGTTTACGGCATTTTTAGGGGCAACGATCGCAATTACTCAAAACGACATTAAGAAAGGCTTGGCTTATTCCACCATCTCTCAATTGGGTTATATGGTGATGGCAATGGGTTTAGGCGCGTATGGCGCGGGATTGTTCCACTTAATGACCCACGCTTACTTCAAAGCAATGCTCTTCCTTGGCTCCGGCTCAGTCATCCACGGGATGGAAGCTGTTGTCGGTCACGACCCCGTTTTGGCGCAGGATATGCGACTCATGGGAGGATTGCGGCGCTATATGCCTGTGACGGCAATTACTTTTTTAATTGGCTGTTTGGCAATTTCGGGAATTCCGCCTTTTGCTGGTTTTTGGTCGAAAGACGAGATTCTAGGGGCAGCTTTTGCCACGAATCCTTTACTTTGGGGTGTAGGCTACCTGACAGCAGGAATTACGGCTTTCTACATGTTTCGGATGTATTTCTCCACATTTGAAGGGAAATTCCGAGGCAATGAAATGGAAATCCGCCACGAACTGAAATCGGCAGCCCTCGTACCTAATTTTGGACCAGGGGCGATGGATACGCGAGAATTGGCAGCAACCGCTAGCAGCCACGACAGCCATGATAGCCACGGACACAGCGAACATCCCCATGAGTCCCCTTGGACGATGGCTCTACCTTTGGTAGTCCTAGCTATCCCGTCGATGCTGATTGGTCTGGTGGGTACGCCGTTTGCTAATTACTTTGAGGAATTTATCTATCCTCCCAGCGAAACTGCGGCTATGGCGATGGAGAAAGCTGCCGAGTTCGAGCCGACAGAATTCTACACTTTGGCAGGGGCTTCGGTAGGGATTTCTTTGATAGGAATTACTTTGGCTTCGTTGATGTATTTGTGGCGCAAGATCGATCCTGCCGCGATCGCCGCCAAAATTCGACCGCTTTACGAGCTATCGCTCAATAAGTGGTACTTTGACGACATTTACGACAAAGTGTTCGTCCAAGGTAGCCGTCGCCTTGCCCGTCAAGTGATGGAAGTCGATTATCGCGTTGTCGATGGTGCGGTGAACCTCACGGGCTTCTTTACGCTCATCAGCGGTGAAGGCTTAAAATACCTAGAAAACGGTCGCGCCCAATTCTATGCCTTGATTGTGTTTGCCGCAGTCCTCGGTATGGTCATCGTGTTTGGCGTAACTTGAAGCAGGGGCTAGGGGCTAGGGGCGCTTAGGCTAGAGAAAGAGGATAAGAGGGACAATTCACGATTAAATCACTCCTGTCTTCTGTCTCCTGTCTCCTTCTTTTGATAACTGGTCACTGGTCACTGGTCACTGATTCACTACTCCCTATTCCCTAGTTAGAGATGAATACAGCTAATTTTCCCTGGCTGACAATAATCATTCTGTTTCCAATCGTTGCCTCGCTATTCATCCCGCTACTGCCACCTTCTAAAGAAGGCTCGACGGGACGCTGGTATGCTCTGGTAGTGGGGCTAATTGATTTTGCCATTATCGTTTACGCATTTTACACTCAGTACGATCTGGCTAATCCAGAGTTGCAATTGGTGGAAAGGTATGCTTGGGTTCCTCAATTGGACTTGAATTGGTCGGTAGGGGTCGATGGTTTGTCGATGCCCTTGGTGATTTTGACAGGGTTTATCACGACGCTGGCAACTTTAGCGGCTTGGCCCGTAACTTTGAAACCCCGCCTGTTCTACTTTTTGTTGCTGGCAATGTATGGCGGACAGATTGCTGTATTCGCCGTGCAGGATATGTTGCTGTTTTTCCTGGTATGGGAATTAGAACTGATCCCAGTTTATTTATTGCTGGCAATCTGGGGTGGTAAGAAACGGCAGTATGCTGCAACCAAATTCATTTTGTACACTGCTGGCGGATCGCTCTTTATTTTGGTAGCTGGTTTGACGATGGCATTTTACGGCGATACCGTAACATTTGACATGCGATCGCTGGCTGCTAAAGATATTCCCCTTAACTTTCAGCTTTGGCTGTATGGGGCTTTCTTAATTGCCTACGGCGTAAAATTACCAATCTTCCCGTTACACACTTGGCTACCAGATGCCCACGGTGAAGCGACAGCCCCAGTACATATGTTGCTGGCTGGTATTCTGCTGAAAATGGGTGGCTATGCCCTGATTCGGATGAATGCGGGGATGCTTCCCGATGCTCATGCTTTCTTTGCCCCGGCGATGGTAATTCTGGGGGTAGTAAATATCATCTACGCTGCTTTAACATCTTTTGCCCAACGGAACTTAAAGCGCAAAATTGCTTATTCTTCAATTTCTCACATGGGATTTGTGGTCATTGGGATCGCTTCCTTCACCGATTTAGGATTGAATGGCGCGATTTTACAAATGATTTCCCACGGGATGATTGGCGCGAGTCTATTCTTCCTCGTTGGGGCAACATACGATCGCACCCATACCCTGATGTTGGATGAAATGGGTGGTGTCGGGCAACAGATGCGGAAGATTTTCGCCATGTGGACGACTTGTTCGATGGCATCTTTGGCACTGCCAGGAATGAGCGGTTTTGTTGCAGAATTGATGGTATTTGTAGGCTTTGCAACTAGCGATGCTTATAACCCCACTTTCAAAGTGATTATCGTCTTTCTGATGGCAGTCGGTGTGATCTTGACGCCGATTTATCTCCTTTCCATGCTGCGAGAGATTTTCTACGGGCAAGAAAACAAAGAATTAACTTCTCACGAAGCTTTAATTGATGCCGAACCGCGAGAAATATTTATTATCGCTTGTCTGCTAGTACCAATTATTGGTATTGGTTTGTACCCGAAAATGCTGACTCAAATGTACGATGCAACAACCATACAACTGACAGCTCATTTAAGGGAATCAGTGCCAACATTAGCAGAACAAAAGCCAACGCCAGCTGTATCTTTGAAAGCGCCTCAATTGGCGATCGAATAGTTGGCTTGTACGAGATTTTTTCAGCCCTTGCCGCGTTGTCGGCAGGGGTATTTTATTTGCTCTTAATAACTTTTCTATTTCTGTCGATTGTTACTTCTGCTTGATACTACCAATGAAAATGAACGATGAACAATGGTTTTTGCTGAAGCAGCGATATCCTATCGGTCGTAAGTTTTGGGCAAGAGTGGGAAGAATTAAACTCTTTGGTATATTTGTCGAAATTAGCGATAGTCCGAAGGATAGCAATAAGTATATAGGATTAATTGATATTGGTCATATAGCTCTCTACAAAGAGGGGAGTCAAGAACTGCCCTTAGATAATACTCAGTGGGCGCAAGAAGGTGCTTACATTAATTGTATCGTTAGTTATTACCGCGAACACGGTAAACAGCTTGGCTTAAGTTGGCTGGGAAAAAGTAGTCAATCTAAACCTGAATAGTAGTGTTACAAATCTACGATTAGGCTATAGAAACAATATGCAAATTGTCTAAGTTGAAATATATTTAATTGGCAAAATTGCTACTTGCCAGATTTTGTTAGTAGTAGGGTGGGCAATGCCCACCCTACACTTTAATTTCACTCATTGAACATGAATTTTTAAAAGTTAAAATTTCGATCCATACTATTATAAAAAGAGAAATTTCCTGTACTGTAAAAGAATAAATCTACAACTACAGGAGCGCACTGAGATGTTTCAACTTGGCTCTCTTTTCTGCTCGTTCGTTGGTTCCATTGGCGGTTCGTTAGTTGGGTCAGTTGCGGGGGCAATTGTAGGAGGCATTGGCGGTTCGATTGGTACGGCACTCCTTGGCTCTTTAGTTGGTTCTCTGGCGGGATCGGTAGTCGGATCGCTGGTGGGGGCTGTTGTTGGTTCGGTTGTGGATTCAGCAATGGATAGACTCTGGGACGAACTCACCGAACAACAGAAAGATATGTATCCGATGAAGTCTGCTGCGGTTTAATTTGAATATTTAATGGGAAAAACGTTCTAATCCCGCTAGCGATCGCGCATAAGGGGTTTCGTGCAGGTGTGCCTTGCCCACAGAGCCGAAGAGATGCAATTTTTCGGCGATCGCTTCCTGCATTGCCGCGATCGCCACGCCTGCTATATCGAGTAAGTCACTACCATTACCCGCGCAAACTTCCTGTTTGAGCGATCGCATGTAAGCTTGTCGTATTTCAGTATTGACATTAAACTTACACACGCCTAATTGAATCGAACGACTAATCATCCACCCTGGCAACCCTGAAGCGCCATGCAAGACAAGGGGAATATCAATTAAGCGGCGAATGCGGGCAAGGCGATCGAAATCCAAACGGGGCGGATTTTTATATTCTCCGTGAACGTTACCAATCGTTACTGCTAGAGCATCTACCTGCGTTGTGCGGACGAATTCAACTGCTTGCACAGGATCGGTCATTTTGGCTTCTTTTTCCGCGATCGTTAAGCCATCTTCAGTACCGCTGATGCGACCAATTTCAGCTTCGACGATCGCGCCGCGTGTATGAGCTAACCGTGTCATCTCCCGCGTAAATGCCATATTTTCTCTATATGGTAAATGAGAGCCATCCGCCATAATCGAGTTCATACCTGCGGTGAGGGCTTGGCGAATATCATTAGCATTGGTACTGTGGTCGAGATGAACGGAAATAGGGACTGTAGCAGCGCGTGCGGCTTCTAAACACATTGCTACTAAAGCCGATCGCCCGTACTTTAAGGCACTCGGATGGATCTGCAACATGGCAGCACTACGATGCATCTCGGCTGCACTCACTACCGCTTTGACTCCTTCCAAGTTATAGATATTAAAAGCTCCGATCGCGTAAATATTCTGCCGTGCTGTTTGAAGGAGTTCTTGGGTAGAAGCAAGCATAGAAAGTTAAAAGTCAAAAGTTAAAAGTCTAACATCTGTAATAAACAAATAATTCTGCC
This sequence comes from Chroococcidiopsis sp. CCALA 051, assembly GCF_003015105.1. Taxonomy (NCBI): domain Bacteria; kingdom Bacillati; phylum Cyanobacteriota; class Cyanophyceae; order Chroococcidiopsidales; family Chroococcidiopsidaceae; genus Chroococcidiopsis; species Chroococcidiopsis sp. CCALA 051. The sequence goes on from NZ_PYCI01000188.1 coordinate 7,395, forward strand.
GATAAACCCGCCTGTACTCTCATAAGGGGGCGCTCCATCCACCATCTTTGTCGGAGTTACGATCGCTTGGTAAATCCGTCCGTACAGATGCTAATTAGTCTACACTTCTACCACATGAATTTCATCGAGTTGAGAAATTGCCACGTCGGCTGCTTCTAAATGGGCGGCTTCGGGTCTGCCCCAGCAAATGCCAATACAACCCGCTGCCCCTGCATTGCGTGCCATTTCAATATCGGCAGCAGAATCTCCTACCATTAAGGTATCGTGGGGTGCTACACCCAAGGATAAGCAGGCTTGTAAAAACAGGGCGGGGTTAGGTTTGCTGATTATAGTATCTACGCCCATTTGTAGCTGTACGTAAGCTTCCAGTTGATGGCGTTGGACGAAGGCGCGGACTCGTTCTGTAGAGGCAGCGGAAAGAATTCCCAGTTTAATGCCAGCATCGCTGAGATATTTCAAGACTTCTAAGCTGCCTACAAATAAGGGTGAAGGGGCAGTACCGATATACTGGTCAGCTTCCTCAAAGGTACGACGCGCGATCGCCAAGGACTCGAACCAACTGCGCCCAGTCTCGGCAATATAAGCAGCTGCGGCAATTTCCGTTTCGCGCCGACTACCTACGGCTAACAGTCCTGTCGGATCGAGGCGATCGCCATTAATCCCAAATGCCATCAGCAGGGGTTCGCCAATCCCAGGAATTTGAGCATCGATCAGGCGCGATCGCTTTTGTCCTAAATTGCGCAAATACTCTTCAGAATTTTCTAACGTGCCGTCTTTATCGAAGACAATTGCTTGGATATTACTGAAGCGCTTGTCTTTACATTGAATTGTTACCATCGTGTTGTGTTACGCTTCTGCCTGAGATTTACTGTAATTTTCTGGAACAGGTATTTCTGCCTCAGTGCAATAGAGCTTTCAGCCTTTTAACTTTTGACTTTTAACTTTTGACTTTTGACTTTGCTTAGCAATGGACTTCATTTTACGACAAGCACGCCTAGACGAGCGTGTCCAAATCGAACGATTAATTGCTGCGTCTGCACGGGGATTGAGTCGAGAAGATTACACTGACGAGCAGATTGAGGCGGCGATCGCTGCGGTTTTTGGTGTCGATACAGATCTGATTGTAGATGGTACGTACTTTGTTGCCGAGGCTGCTCAAATGTTGGTGGGGTGCGGTGGTTGGAGTAAACGCAAAACGCTATTTGGCGGCGATCGCTATAGCGATCGCGAGTCAGGCTATCTCGATCCCAACTATGATGCGGCAAAAATTCGAGCTTTTTTCGTCCATCCCGACTGGGCAAGACAAGGCATCGGCAGAGCGATTTTACAACGATGTGAAATGGAAGCTCAAGCCAGTGGTTTTCGATCGCTGGAATTAATGGCAACCTTACCAGGAGTGAAACTGTATCGAGCATACGGGTACGCGGGTAGCGATCGCGTTGTCTACACAATTGGCAATGAAGTCAGGATTGAGTTTGTCCCCATGAGTAAGGCGATCGCGCAATTGTAGAGGCGGGTTTATCGACATGTCTAACTACAAATCAATCTGAGTGCTAAACCCGCCCTCCGAGATCTGGCGATTTGGTAAGGACGCACGGCTGCGCGCCCCTACAACCCATTATTCCACCAGAAGCAATCGCCACAAAAAAAGAGGGTTTAACCCTCCTTGGTGTAGAGACATTACATGTAACGTCTCTACATGCGATTTGCATAATTTTTTTACTCAACTGCTGCTGGCAAATCCTCATCAGATGCTGGCAATTCCTCAGCATCAGTAGCAACAGGTTCTTCGGTATCGACAGCAACAGGCTCTTCGGTAGCCGCCGGAATCTCTTCTTCCACTGCTACTGGTTCTTCTACCTCAGCAGGAGCATTTAGATCGATTCCTTGTTGCTTAGCTGCCATTTGTTCGCGATATCTCGCAGCCATTTCTTCTGCTTTATCGTAAACCAAGTCGCGGTTCTTGATCATGTCGCCTGGTTCTGGCTCTAGCTGTTTTGTAGACAGAGAAATCCGACCCCGTTCGGCATCCAAGTCAATGATCATGACTTTGACTTCATCGTTGACGTTGAAGACGCTGTGAGGTGTATCGATGTGGTCGTGGGAGATTTCCGAGATGTGCAGCAGACCGCTGACACCACCAATATCGATAAATGCACCGTAAGGCTTGATCCCGCGTACCGTACCGATGACGACTTCGCCAACTTCCAAGCGGTTCATCTTGCGCTCGACTAAAGCGCGACGGTGTGAAAGTACCAGACGGTTGCGGTCTTCATCAACTTCTAGAAACTTTAACGGTAGCTCCTCGCTGACCAACTCTTCTTTAGGCTTGCGAGTGCTGATGTGGGAACCAGGAATAAATCCGCGCAGACCTTCGATTCGCACGAGTGCGCCGCCACGGTTTGTAGCGAATACGAGCGATCGCACCGTTGCATCTTCGTTTTGTAACTGTCTAACGCGCTCCCAAGCTCGCATATACTCAATGCGGCGAATCGAAAGCGTTAGCTGTCCGTCTTCGTTTTCATCGGTAAGAATGAAAAACTCCCGCGTTTCGTTGGGCTGCAAAACTTCTTCTGGAGCATCCACCCGATTTATCGACATTTCTTGGATGGGAATGTAGGCAGCGGTCTTAGCACCAATGTCAATCAGAGCGCCCCGTGGCTCCATGCTAAATACCGTACCAGCTACGATGTCGCCAGGGCTGAAGTGGTAATCGTATTTGTCGAGTAAAGCCGCGAAATCTTCGTGAGTAAAGCCTATTTCTGTAGTAAGTGTTTTCTGATTGACCATGCTGGTTGTTTCCTGGGAATAGTCTCCGAAAGGTTTTTCCTCCTCTCGATGTATATGCAAGGCGAGCGTAGGCAGATTACACCTACATCTCTGATTCCATCCTAACGTAGGAGAAGTTAATCTAAACGCAATTTAAGTACAGACTCACAATTATAACTGAGCTTTGCGAATAAATTTACTGAAATTCTTTAGATGTAGTTCGAGTCGATAGAGTTTGAGTTATGGAGGCGATCGCGATAAAATCTCTCAATCGGCGATCGCCACAGTATGAGCTGAAGATTCATGGCACTGGCAATATTCACCTTCAATCGGGATATTATTTGAGGTTTCCTGACGCGATAGATCGTCCAAAGTTTCGACAAAATCTTTCATAGTTTGAAATTGGCGATAAACAGAAGCAAAACGCACGTAGGCAACTTCACTCTCGCATCGCAGGTGTTTGAGGACTAATTCGCCAATTTCCAAACTGCTAACTTCCCGCGAGACACGTTGTTGCAGTTCTGCTTCAATTTCATCGACGATCGCCTCCATCCGCAAAGCCGAAATTCCCGTTTTCTCGCAAGCGCGGACAATTCCTCGTAAAACTTTAGAGCGATCGAATAACTGGCGATCGCCATTCTGTTTCAGAACGGTAATTGGAACAAATTCAATCCGTTCGTAAGTTGTAAAGCGGCGATGACAACGCAAACATTCCCGTCGCCTACGGATACTCTGTCCCGCTTGCGCAGAACGCGATTCTAAAA
>NZ_PYCI01000253.1:0-2579 GCF_003015105.1 Chroococcidiopsis sp. CCALA 051
TTCCAGGGTGGATCGACGCATTTTTGCGGCTCGAAATAAGCAAAGCTCCAACGATAAAGCGATTCTCCATCTTCAATAACAATTGCTCTACTTTGAGGAAAACATGGATGGGAAAATACCACAACTGCGATGCCATTGACTTTTAATACTCGATTGAAGGCTCTCATCGTGTTTTCAAGATCTGGCACATCCATGAGAACGTAGTTGGAAACGATCGCGTTAAAAAAATTATCTTCAAGACTGTCCATCGTCTCGCAGTTATCTACATGAAAGTTGATATTTTGACCGTTTTGATTAGCTTTTTCGCGAGCTATTTCAATCATCCTCTCGGATAGATCGATCGCCGTTACTATAGCTCCTTGACTTGCCAATTTCCTACTAAGATAGCCTGTTCCGCATCCAGCATCCAGAATCCGAAGCTCTCGAACATCTCCGACAAAATTCCATAAAACCGGATCGGAGTTCAAACGACGGTTGCTATCTCCGTCATCTCCTACTTGTATGTCCCAATCATCAGCAACTGAATTCCAAAATTCACGGACTTCTGCAAGGCGATCGCTCATAATATCAAAAAGGCAAACTACACAATTTTAAATTTTAGCTGTTGCCACTAGGAGCGCGATCGCGCTCCTGTTGACTGTCAATTACCAACTACCAACTACCAATTACCATCCCTATAACTGTCTCATCCAATGGGACGGGGATTTGGTAGGCGTACCAATCCAGCAAACTGCTTACCTGGATACCAAGATGTTTGGGTTAGTTTGTCAAAACCAGGAATGCTCTCCATGTGCTTTACCATGCGATCGCGCATTGCTCGATCGGGTAGTTCTCCTCGCATTGCTCCCATATTCTCAGCAACGTGATTTGGGTTTGTCGTTGCGGGAATCGCGCAAGTTATAGCAGGGTGAGAAATTGCATACTTCAAGAAAAACTGCGCCCAATTCTCACAATCAATCTCGCGGGCGAAATCGGGTAGGGGTCGTCCTTTTACCAATTCAAATAGACGCGCCTTCTCAAAGGGCATGTTGGCTAAAACTGCTATTCCTCGCTTTGCTGCTGCTGGTAGAATTCTCTCTTCGGCTGCACGTTGAGCGATCGAGTAACGGACTTGCACGAAATCCAAATCGCCATTCTCGATCCATCGTTCCATCGGGGCAAAATACACTGGTTCGTGATGGTTGACTTCTCCCCTGGCTGAAGCCGAGGGGATTCTAAACTGCTGCTTCATGGCGGTCTAAAGACGCGCCACTTCGCGTTTCAATTTAGCTGACCAGAGACGAATTCTCTGGGGACGAGTCAAAGCGCCCCTACATAGTCGGCTTAGGTCTAAACCAAGCGTTCTGCTTACTTTACGAATAATATTTGCTGCCGCTTGAGCATCGCAATTAACGTACCAATTATTAGCTGTTCGGTACAATCCGCGCTTAACTCGCTTTCCTGACGCTCTCCAGTTTGTGGGTTTTTCACCATGTTTGGGGAGAGTATCGTTATCCAAAAATGACGCGGCAGAGGTATTCGCTTCCTCTATTTCAACAAACCTTATGCCGTACTGTTGGCAGAATTGGCTAATTCTTTCTTTGAGTCTTGCGGTTGGAATTTGCACAAAAGATTGATTGTTTTTACCCAATTTTATCTCTTGCCGTTGTCCTTGGTTCCAGCCAAATACTATCGTACCGATACGATGTTCAATGCAGTGGTTGACGACTAATCTTGCTGCTTTGTTTATCGCATCTCTCATCTGTCGATTGCGCTTTTCAGTGATAGCCGCCAACCGATTAGACCAAAAGCCTTGAGGCTTGTTTTCTTTGAGCGTGGAAACTTGCTTGTTGTACCAGCGATTGAGTGATTTGATGTGCCTACCGTCAACAATAAAGCTAGTACCAACACTAGAAGTACAAGTCAGCCAATTCGAGATTCCTGGGTCAATACCTAATGCATTGTTCGGGTCTACATCCACTTCGATAACATTAGTTTTGTAGACAAACTCGACGTAGAAACACCGATTTCTTGGCAGTATCCGTAGTTCCTTAATGTCTGCAAACTTGAGAGAGTGGCGGGAGGAATGTTTCCCCCCGCCATCTCTCATTAGATTTGACGGCATCGGAACAAAGAAGCAGTCAAGACCAAACCAACACTTAACTTGTTTTCCAAGCGGAATACGTATTTGGTTATTGATTAGCTTTAATGCCTGCTTGGGATAAGAGACAAGCGCGAAACCTCCCGATTTGCGATATTTCGCTGGTCTAGGCTTATCCGCAATTTCTCCTCGATTAAACGCAGATTTCAACTTCTTAAATGACTCGAATGATTCGGAGACAGATCTTAACACTTGTTGGGCTGCTTGTGAGTGCAACGCCTTGAAATGTTTATTGGTTTTGTATTCTGATTCCAAGTCGAACTTGCCAACAATTGTTTTAGCTTTGAAGTACATCTGTCGAGCAAAATATATACCGCAGTTAGTCAAAGAATTTGCGGTTTTGCAAATGAATTCCAGAATTGCTTCTAACTCGCTATCTGGGTGCAGTAAAACTTGTTGACATCCGTACAATTAGCATCATTTCCTAGTTAATTAATAT
>NZ_PYCI01000254.1:0-2574 GCF_003015105.1 Chroococcidiopsis sp. CCALA 051
GAGATGCTTCACTACACTGCGTTGCGTACCCTTCGGGAAGGCTTCGCCAACAGAATGACATCCATGATTTTTTGATTCATGCAGGAGGTCTAATTTAGAGCGCAATTTTAGAGTTGAAGGAGCAACACGCGCTGGGGACATTACCGCTTTTGGATTGTTTGTTTTCAATAGTTGCGGTAATTTTGTGCGAGTCAACGAGTACCGTTAGGATTGATTGTAAAATCTAGCTGGTTTACTAGTTTGGTTGAAAGCACTTCAGGGTTAAGATAATTAATCGCAAGTCTTAGACGAGCGAGCCGATTTTGGCAGAGTTTTTATGCGTCGAGATTCGATATTTTACAAACTATTTCAACAATCGCCTAGTTTGTTATTTGAACTCTTGACAAATCCGCCAGCAAATGCAGATGAATATAGGTTTGATTCAGTAGCAGTCAAAGAGCCGAAATTTGAAATTGATGGCGTATTTTTACCACCAGTTGAGGAAAGTCCTGGTGTGGTGTATTTTTGTGAGGTGCAATTCCAGAAGGATGAAAGGCTCTATGAAAGGGTATTTGCGGAATCCTATTTATATTTCTACCGCAATCGTGCCAGGTTTAGTAACTTACAAATAGTCATAATATATCCGTCCCGCAGTCTCGAACAAAGCGATCTTCTCCCCTACTTAAGTCAGCTCAACAGCCCACAGGTAAATCGGATATATTTGGACGAGTTAGGGGATATTCGCTCCTTACCTGTATGGGTGGCATTGATGGTTCTGACTACGGTGGATGAGGCGCAAGCTACTGAGGAGGCAAGGTATTTACTCTTAAGGAGTCAGCAACAACCTCAAGCAGCAAATCGCGCCATGATAGACTTATTAACGACGATAATGGTGTACAAATTTGAAAATAAGAGCCAACGGGAGGTAGAGGAAATGTTAGGCATTACACTCAAAGAAACACAGGTTTACCGCGAAATTAAGGAAGAAGGACGAGAGGAAGGCGAAAAATCGCTCGTTCTGCGTCAATTAACTCGACGGGTGGGAGAATTACCGCAAGAGGCGCGATCGCGCATTGAATCTCTTCGTTTGGAACAATTGGAAAATCTTGGTGAAGCTTTGCTTGATTTTACCAGCCTAGCCGATCTACAAGCCTGGTTGGAAGCAGTTGAAAGCTAACTGTTCTTCGTTCGCACAGCAATATTTGCGATCGAGAAGTCAGCAGTTGGCGATCGCTTTTTTTAGTGTTGTTTTAATTGTCACAACCTTCAAAGAGTGTTTTTGATATTAATCTTATTTTAAAATTAGTTGACTAAGTATTTGAATAAGTCATCAATCACTGCATTCATTGCCAAAATATCAAAAGCGTACCAGTGGGCAGAATCGACAAGATAAACCCGATTTCGTTGAACCACATTCAGCTTTTGCCACAGTGGATCTTTTTGTAACCTTTCTATTGCTTTTTTACCTGCTTCTTCTTCTCTATAGGAAAGGAATAAAACATCACCATCAATATCAGACAAATTCTCCTGAGAAATCCGATCTTTTGTGAAGAAAACTCCGCTTTGTGCAGGTGGGCGTTGTAATCCAACGTCATTTAAAAGTGCGCCAGTAGGATGTTTTATTCCATAGGTGTATATTCCATAAGTTCTATCTACAGTGGCAACTGATACTTGCATTTGGAGACGGCGATCGCCCAACGCTTGTTTAAGTTGTTCAATTCGTTGCCAGTAGTCTTTAATTAACTGTTTACTCTCCAGTTCTTTATCCAAAACTTTAGCAACGTCTTCCAAGTGCTTTTGCCAAGGAGGAGGGGGACTAGGATTATCCAATACAACAGTAGGCGCAATATCAGATAGCTGTTTATAAATATTTTTAAACCGAGTAGTAGATAGAATTAGATCGGGTTTTAGTAACAAAATTCTTTCTAAGTTTGGCTGAAATCCAATATTTTCTACTCCATCTGCTTTGTCTTGAAGATGTTCTGGAAAAGAATCGCCTGCATACCAAGCAGTTGCAATAGGTTTAGTACCTAATGCTAAGGTGCTACGAAAAGTAGCCATCCACAAAGTTACTACTTGTTGAGGATGGCGAGGAATGCACGTTTTACCCATTGCATGTTGTACAACTTGGCAATCTTCTCGCAGTTGTTTTGGGCTTGTAATACTATAATTAATGTTTCTGCTACAAGCCGAAGTCAGTGTAAATGCCAAAACTGCCAATAACAATAGATAGATAAAGCGACGCAAAGAAATTCTCATGGGTATGTATCATTCAAAATTCCCAAGAAATTGTACCTACGAATGTCAATGGATCGCCCGGGATAACACGATTTATGTTTTGAGCAGAGACAAAATAATCAACATCGAACAAATTCTGAATATTAAGCGAAGCTCGGAAGTTATCTCGTTCGTAAAATATCGCAGCGTCGGTGCGTGTATAACCTGGTAACGTAAATGTATTTCCTAACTCACCTTGACGATCTCCATAGTAAAAGACTCCTAGACCGAAGCCCAATCCGGTAGTGGTATTTCGTAAAGGATGGAGAAAAACAGACTTGATTAACAACTGGATGGCTCTGCTTGAATCCTCTGGTT
>NZ_PYCI01000031.1:0-54848 GCF_003015105.1 Chroococcidiopsis sp. CCALA 051
TTGTTCTAAAAGGCACTCTATCGGTTCGATGGCTTTTCTGTCTACTGCCAAGCGCCAAAAACTGTCCGAAGTATTGAATTTAGAGTTAACTGCAAGTACCAGAGAACAAATCGTCAAACAAGCAACTAAGCAACTACTTGAATATAAGATAGATTTACTGAACAAACTTTATAATATAGAGTTCGTTCCACCTCCAAAAGTAAAGCTTGGAGGGTTGGAACTGATGCAAGAAGCATTCCAAAAATTCAAGGTTTTGCTATCGCCAGTAGCTAAACAGTATAACTTGAGAGTGCCGAAAGGTGTGATGTTTGTCGGACCGCCAGGGACTGGTAAATCTCACGCCGCAAAAGTCTGCGCTCAAATTATGGGAGTACCGCTAGTCCTGGTTGATTGGGGAAATTTCAGAAGTGAGGGCGATCGCGCCGAAGTTAAGTTGCAAAAGTTGCTCAAGCTTGCCGATCGCCTCAACCAAATCGTCCTCTATTTTGACGATCTAGATAAGGGATTTGCTGGAGACGACGACCTATCGAGACGGCTGGCAGGTCAACTATTGACTTGGATGCAAGAGCGTACAAGTGATGTGGTCGTCATTGCCAGCGTTAATCGCATGGAATGGTTGCCCCCAGAACTGACTCGCGCTGGCAGATTCGACTATATCTACAAAGTAGACTTGCCCAACAACGGCGAACGCCATGCTATTTTCAAGCTGCACGCTGCCCGATTCGATTGCCGTTTCCGCAGTGGTGGCGATCCCTTTACTGAAGCCGAGTGGCGGCGACTGCTCAAAGCCACAAATAGATGCGTGGGTGCAGAGATCCAGACGATTGTAGAAAGAGCAGCAGCCACTACTTTCTACGAAATGCTAGCCACTGGCGAAATCGATGAGAATTGTCAACCTCAACTGGAGCTTACAGTTGAAGCACTGTTGAACGAGCGCAAGCAGATGAATCCTTTGGCTATTAGGGAAGCAGACAGAGTGGAGTCCATGCGTCACAAAGCAGATATCCAAGGACTTCCTTCTTCTCCCATTGATGACAGTATTTATGCCAACGGTAATGTTGAGATCTTCAGGTAGAACCAATTCCTCAGCACTCACTCCCCATGCATTGCTAGTACCCACAGCAATGCTACAGAGCGCGATCCTTATTTGCTTTCTAATATTTAAATCCTATGAAAGAAAACTCTGCTGCTAGCCAAAGTTCCAGTCAAGCAGGCAAATGCAGCACCGATGAAATTTACCTGAAAATTCTCAACTGTATAGGACCCATCGCAGGTATTCTCGTCGCTGTCGTTCCTGTTACCTTTGCCTTGATTCCTACGCCAGCACAACAATTACCCATCGAAGCTTACCTAGTGATGCAAGCGCGAAAGATTGAACTCGAAGTGGCACGAACGCCAGAACAAGTGGCTGCTGGTCTGAGGTTTCGCTCCTCCTTACCCCTAAATCGCGGTATGCTTTTTGTGGTGAGCCAACCCAAACCAGTCAAGCTGTGGATGAAAGATGTATTAGTACCACTGGATATCATCTTCATTCGCAATGGTACGATCGCATCCTTTGTAAAAAATGCTCCTCCCTGTCCGCGATGGAAAAGTTGCCCGATTTACGATTCAGTTAAACCAGTTAATTACGTCCTAGAGCTACCAGCAGGCAGTGCTAATAGACTTGGAATACAACCAGGTAGAAAACTGGATGTTAAGTTTACCAAAGCGATCGAGCGATCTTGTTATGAAGCTAGTAAGTGCGCGATCGCAGCATCATACACCCCACTGGGGTAAATACCAAATGTTTTCGCCAAGGTACGAGCTATGTCAGCTCCAACAATATAAGTGCTATTGTCTAGCAGTATAGCGTTTGGATCGCGCTCATCTGGCGGTATTAGCGAGTGCCAACGGATCGATCGTACTCTGGGTCGTAGGCTGCACGTTGCTCAAACGGAATCGCTTGGGCAACTTCCTGTGGCATCGTCCAAATCTGCACCTGGATGCCAATCGCCTTCAGGGTACTCATCGCCACTCGATCGAGATTGGCATCAGTAACGGCGCGAGAAGCAAGTACAATGCTTTTGGTGGTACCGTCGCTAGTCTCGGTTCGAGATTGGCTTTCTGCTATTGTTTGCGCCAATAGATTGCGGTCATGAAGTGATGCCATTGCCCGTCATCACCCAACACATGCGAGGTCATGACTCGGCGATCGTCGCTCTCGAACTCGATCGCGTCTTTGTACTTTGCCATCTTCCCCTCGCCAGTCATAGCAGGTCCCTCAGAATTGAGCGTTAACACCTTTTCAGCCGCGTCCAGTTCGCCACCGTCGTACACCCAGAGGTATGTCATCATCGACCCGATCCACGTCCCCACGTACCGCTGCTGCTGCGGGTCGTAGCCGAGCGTCATCAGAGTGGTAGCGCGACCGCATCCAGGCATCTCGCCCTGTCCTTCAGCCAAAATCCATAGTCCACCAAGCGATCGCACGCTCTCAGTTCCCGTCGATTTTTCGGCAGGTCGATCCGCTCCCATCTTGACTTCAATCTCATACGTCCACTCACCAATGAGTTTTTGCAGCCACTGATGTTCCTGTTGTGGTGCGGTATTCATGGTTGAGTTCTGTTGTGTTTTGGTTGTCTCCATTGTTTTAGCTCCTGTTGATGAATTCTTCAAAAATGCGATCGCGCCAAATGATGGAAATTCAAAACTTGTACTAGTACATAAATACTATTATCTTCGCTCTGCTGCTCGACAAGCTCTTTGCTTAAGAAAGAGATACGAAGCAGGTTGAAACTGGCTTAAAGGTGTCGCGTCTCGACTGGCGGGGACTGAAAGTTATCGTTACGCCCATCGATATAAGTAATCGGCGCACTCACGAGTTCGTCAATATCCACATTATCGAGACAGGTGACATGGACGGCATAGAACTTGCCACCTTCTGGTGTATCCCCCCAGCCAAACGATCGTACTCCGCAGTGTTTGCAGAATAAATGATGAATTGTCTGCATGTTGAACTGATATTCAGTTAATTCAGCTTTGCCTGCAAGTAGCCGAAAAGCATCTGGGTTGACTGTGGCGAGCCAGATTCTCGTCTTAATGCAGATCGAGCAATTGCATTTGAAGGTACCTTGGCTCAGATCGATGTCTGCTTCATAGCGGACTGCACCGCAGTGACAGCTGCCGATGTATGTCTTCTTCATTTGTGCATCCTTAACACAGGTTCAACTTCATTCGATGGCACTGGGTTCCATGTACACAATTTCCCAAATGTGACCATCTAGATCCTGAAATCCATGTGCGTACATGAAGCCGTGGTCTTGGGGTTCGTTATAGGTTGTGCCACCAGCCGCGATTGCCTGACGAACCATTTCATCGACTGTTTCTCGACTTTGGGCAGACAAGCACACCAGCACTTCGGTGCTTTTTGTGGCATCACAAATCTCTTTGGGCGTGAACGTCTTGAACTTTTCATGGGTCAAGAGCATCACGAAGATGTCCTGAGAGACGATCGTGCAAGTGGCAGTTTCATCGGTGAATTGAGAATTGAATTGGAAGCCGAGTTGAGTGAAGAATTTGATCGATTGGTTGAGATTTTTAACGGGTAGGTTAACAAAAATTTGAGTACTCATGGTTTCTGCTTGTCAGATTTGTTACAGCTAAAAAAGTGGCGAAAAGGCTTGAGGTTTGAGTTTAGGGGAGATAGCGAAAGTTCAAGTCGTCTGCTCGCAGTTGACCATCCACGGCGTGCCGAACCGATCGACCAACATCCCAAAGCGGGCAGACCAAAAGGTTCGTTCGAGCGGCATCTTCACCTTGCCATTTTCAGCTAGAGCGTGAAAAATTCGTTCTGCCTCGGCTGGTTCGGCAACGCTCATCTGCACGTAGAAGCCTTGGGGTGTTTCAAAATACCCAGGCGGACTGTCAGACCCCATCAGGAGGCGATCGCCCACTTCGAGGCAAGCGTGCATAATTTTGTCGTGCCATTCAGGGGAGACATGCTCTGCCGAGGGTGCTTCCCCGTGAGTTAGCATCATGGTAATCTCGCCGCCGAGACACTGCTGATAGAATTGGAAAGCTGCTTCGCAATTGCCGTTGAACATGAGATAGGAATTGATTTTCATAGCGTGTTCCTTTTGTTAGTCCAGATCGATGTCGTTCTTGTCGAGGCGAGTTGAGATCGATCGCTTGGCAGCGTTCAATTGGTAGTACAAACTCGCCCCGACAAAATTTCTATGGGTTGAGGGTGAAGACTGCTTGAGAAGTCTCTGGATCGAATGGCACCGAGATGTGTTCGTGTAAAATCTGCCAGTTGTCCCGCTTTTTCTGGCAAACAGCGGTGGCGCGCATCCACGTTTGCATGGCGGGATGGTCTTGTTCCCCTTTAAAGCGAAATAGCCAGTGAGCAACCGCTAGATTGTCGTTGACAGTCATGGTGAGATCTAGCGTTTCCATCTCGAAAGCGTCTGGAAAGTAAGGCAAACAGTCTTGCCACAATTGACGCACCGCGTCTTTACCTTTTGTTTGGAATGGCGGTTTGACATCAAAGAGAATGACATCTGTGGCATAGCGAGACATAATCCAATCCACGTCTTTTGTGCAAATAGCGCGTTGTTGCTCGGCAATCAGTTGGCGAATTTGAGCTTTATTGGTTGTCTGGGTATTTTCTGCTGTTGTGGGATGAGAATGTGGCATTTCTGGGAACTGGTCTACGACTTGCTGAATATCCGACGGGAAATCATCAAATTCCTGCACTTGACGGATTTCGATCGTCTCGTTGTCTGAAGCAGGACAGCGAGAAGCCCATTCAATCGCTTCCTCTTTCGAGTTTGCTTGAATCATCCAGTAGCCACCCAGCACTTCTTTCACATCTGAGGAAATCCCTTGGGTCACTTTTGGATTTCCCCGATTGAATGTAATTCGCGCCCCCATTGAGGGTGGATGAAGCCCTTCAAGTGCAATCAGTACGCCAGCAGATGCAAGCGATTCGTTATACTTCATCATGGCTTCCACCGCTTTGGGATCGGGCATAGCTCCTGGAGCCGCATTCTCATAGCCTTTGGGAATCATGAGCAACATAAATCGCATTACAGTATCTCCTTGGGTTTTCAGTTTTTGGGGTCAAGGTTCTGGACAGTTGGAGCGGGATTATTAGCATTAGGCGAGCTGAATCTAGCAGAGACTAACTCTGTGGTAAACCTGCAACTTCGATTACGGGACGGATTTCGACAGTGCCGACTCGCGCACCTGGGATTTGACTGGCAATCGCGATCGCTTCGTCGAGATCTCGGGCATCGATCAGGAAAAACCCACCCAGTTGTTCGCGGGTTTCGGCAAAGGGTCCATCGGTTATCAGCGGTTTGCCGTCGCGGACTCGGATGCTGGTGGCTGTCGCGACAGAGTGGAGCGGGGCGGTGGCGAGATACTGCCCGTTGGAGTTGAGTTGCTGCGCGAGTTGTGCGGATTCTATATAACATTGCTCCCGCTCGGTTTCGCTCAGGGCATCTTCTTTGAGGTAGATCAGCAGCACGTATTTCATTCCATTGCCTCCGGTTTTCCCTTTATCAATAAGTCGAACGGCGATCGCTCAAATCGACACCTTGTCAAAAATTTTTTATCATCAGATCCGAATCGCGATCTACCTGGGTTGTTTACCTTGATAAATGAGTCGAACGGTAACTGCTCAAATCGACACCTTAGCAAAAATTTTTTCATCGGGTATGGCTCCAAACGCAAAGTCAGCAGATGTCACTCAAGCGATCGCCTCCGTTTATCGGGCGGAATGGGGGCGGATCGTCGCCACGCTAATCCGACTAGTTGGTGATTTCGACCTAGCCGAAGAAGCAGCACAGGAAGCATTTACAGCCGCTGTCAGTCAGTGGTACTCTAGCGGCATTCCCGCTCTCCCACGAGCGTGGATTATCCGAACCGCTCGATATAAAGCAATCGATTGCCTCCGCCGCCGGACGCGACTGACGGAAAAACTGGAATGGTACGCCGCTTCTGGATTAATTCCAACCAGCGAGGAGCCGACCTACGACAGTAATGAAATTCCCGACGATCGCTTGCGTCTAATCTTCACCTGCTGCCATCCAGCACTAGCGATCGAAGCTCAAGTCGCTCTAACGCTACGAATGTTAGGCGGACTTGAGACAGATGAGATTGCCCGCGCGTTTCTCGTGCCCACGACGACAATGGCACAACGACTCGTGCGTGCCAAGCGCAAGATTCGGGATGCAGGGATTCCCTACAAGATGCCAGACATTAGCGATCTATCCCCACGGGTAGATGCGGTACTGACAACGATTTATCTAATTTTTAACGAAGGTTATGCGGCGACCAAAGGCGAGGCAATGGTGAGAGCTGACCTCTGCGCGGAAGCGATCCGGCTGGGGCAACTGGTACGGACGTTGATGCTACCGCAACCACCCTCAGAAGTCACGGCACTAGTGGCGCTGATGTTACTGCACGACTCGCGGCGCGATGCTCGGTTGGACGAAGCAGGCGATCTGGTGCTGCTCGAAGATCAGAACCGTCAACGCTGGAACCAGCAACAGATTGCCCAGGCATTGCCACTGGTAGAAGAGGCATTGCGCGGCGGCACGGGTGTGTTTGCATTGCAAGCGGCGATCGCAGCACTCCACTGTCAAGCGGCGCGAGCCGAAGAAACAGACTGGGCGCAGATCGTGCGACTCTACGAACTGTTGGAACGCTTGCAGCCTTCACCGATCGTATCCCTGAATCGGGCGGTGGCGATCGCGATGGTAGAAGGAGCTTCAGCGGCGCTCGAACTGGTCGATGCGCTTGCCACCCAACTCGACAGCTATCACCTGTTCCACGCCACCCGTGCCGATCTGCTGCGACGTATCGGAGCTTTAGAGTCAGCTGCTTTGAGCTACACGCGGGCACTAACACTGGTAGCTAATGATAGCGAACGCCGATTTCTGGAGCGTCGGCGGCGCGAAGTTCAGCCCTCATAGTCAGCAAATGCTCGCCGCGCATACGTGTTGGCAACAACGATCGAAAACTTGTCATGAAATACTGACGAGCGATGGCGTAGATTCATGACTGCTTTTTGTCCCAATGTCATGACTGGGATGATGGAGACGTAAACTGTGCAAATAACTCCGCCCCTGTCATGTTCTTAGTTTCATTGGCAAAGGAGTAATATGCTGGTTTTTCGTCGATAAAAACTTGATGCTCGAACACAAAACCTTCATCATTATCAAGAATTCCTGCTGGTATGTAGTATTGTTGATTTTGTTTCAATCTGTAAAACAGATGACTACCACACTGTTTACAGAATCCGCGCTCCGCCCATTCTGAAGATTGATAAATCCCAATATTTTCTTCACCCAGAAAGCTGACATCGCTGCCACAATCAACTACCAACAAAGCTCCTCCACCCCACTTTCTACACATATTACAATGACACGCCCCTACGCGATCGTTCATGCTGGTTGTAGAAAGGCTTACCGCTCTGCATAAACAGCTACCTGTTGCAACACCTGAATTAGACATATTCTGCTCTCCTGCAATTATTTGCTACCCATACATAACTATTTATTCTGCTGCGCTCTTTATACCGCGCCCTGAGTCAAATAACTGACATTCAACATTAATTAATCAAACCTGGTAATCGATCGCCGCTCGACCTTCATCTGCTAACAATATCAGTAACTCATGCCACAACTGCCGAGTAATGGAACATCTCCAAGACTCGGCACTGCTAACCCTTTAGCCTTGGATCTAGCCGTCTGATGTTTTTATCAGATGTCATTGATGAAAACCGCGATCGCAGTTGCGGACGGACTGTGAGTGGGAACCGCAACCAGGGAAGCAGTACTCTCGAAGCACATACTTCTTGAGGTTCTAATTTTTTCCTCCGTATGGAGGAGTAAGTTAAATGTTTTAATTAATACAATGTAATGTCAAGACAATTTATAAAAACAGTTGGAACGATGAATATGATTGCTTGAGTAATTTTGAGCTTAGCTGCTGGTGTAATTACTAGAGCTGTGCGTCATAGTACTAGGGTGTAATCTTTTAAAATAACCTTCTATGCATCCTCAAAGCTTTCATTGAAGTAATCTGGGAACCTTGCCAATCGCAAAGACTTGACAATTTACGGCTAAAACTCCAAGCACGCTTGAGATTAATCTAGCTGTTTTGAGTACGCTTGTTGCCATCTTCATTTATTGTGCATTTGGAAAAGAATTTGTCTTCCTAAGCATGTAACCGTATTAAATTATCAACTTGATTCAAAATGACCCAAACGGCACTCGATCGATTTTGGGAGCTGGTATCAGGGGCAATTACCCTCAACCCTAGAGCATTTGAACTAATTCAAACGCTCCCTTGGAGTACGAGGACAGCTCTATATATTGTCATAATAGCTGGCTTTTCCCAAGCGCTCGGTCAGGGTATTGTCTTATTCATCAACCGAGTTAAGCCATTTCGCTTCGTTCTCAGCTTGCTAATTGCATCAATTTTATTCGCTTTTAGCTACATTTTCTGGACGCTTAGTACCTGGATTGCCAGCCATCTTTTGTTATGGGATGCTTCTTTTTTAGCAGTAGCGCGAACTCTAGGACTTGCTTATGCGCCTCTAATGCTGAGCTTTTTTGTTGCCTTGCCATATCTTGGCGTACCAATCTCCATCTTGCTTTCAATCTGGAGCTTCAGCGCATTTCTCATTGGTTTGCCAGTAGCGTTAGGGATCGGCTTTTGGCAAGCATTTTGGTGTAGTGCATTAGGCTGGGTCGTGTTTCAGGTGTTACAGCGTACCATTGGTCGTCCAGTGGCGGCAGTCGGTCGTTGGCTAGCAAATATAGGGGCAGGAGTCAAGTTAGTAACAGATCTCAAAAAGTTAGAGCAAATTGTGGAAACTCGGTGGCAGCAAGTCTATGAGAACAATTTTACTAATCGGCAGTCGCGGCGCTAAAGGAGAGTCAGCGTGAGTCAACGAAGGCAGAAAATTATGATCTTAGTGGGAATTGGGTTAATTGTCCTACTGGGTGTTGCTTTCTCCTCTGCTTCAAGCACGTTGTTATTGAGAGCATACGAGACTTTAGGTACGATGTGGCAACTAGCGATCGACCTAGTAGGGATTGGGTCGATCGCTTTTATCTTTGCTGCCTTGCTGTCTCCTTTGGAAGCATTAGGCTGGTGGGCAGGGTGGTATGGCGATCGCGTGGATACTACTGTTGCGCCAGGGACATTAGTAGAACCCATTCCGACTAAAACAAAGATTATCCGCTATGCAGTCTACCTGGATGGCATTGCTCAGACAAATTTTCAGTACCTCCCAGAGGTGGATGTATTTCTCAACGAGTTGGCGGCTGTCTTACCAGATGACATCCTGATTATTAAAGGCTTAATGCCGTATTCTGTCTTCAACCGCCCCTTAACGCAAGGGCGAGTGCTTTCATTTCTTTGGCGCTTAGCCGATCGCCTGCAATCATCCAAGTCTGGAGGGATTGTTGGTGCTTTGCTGACTCTGACAATTTTACTTCGCAACCTTACCGTTGTTGCTGTTTCTGCTGACGGGCGTTACGGTCCGATCTACAATCAAGGGACAGCCCAAGTCATCTATAATAGTCTGCGCGGTCACGGCTACCAGCTTGGTAGCAAGATACCAATTACGCTGATTGGTTATAGCGGTGGCGGACAAATAGCAATGGGAGCAGCGACTTATCTCAAACAGGCATTGGCTGCACCGATTGATGTAATTTCTATAGCAGGGGTCATCAGCGGTAATAACAATGCTTTGCAACTGGAACACCTGCACCATTTAGTCGGTGACAAAGATCTGGTCGAACGTGCAGGTCCGATCTTCTTTCCCAAGCGTTGGCGGCTGTTCTTTTTGTCCTATTGGAATCGGGCGAAGCGTCGGGGAAAAATCAGTATTACGTCTCTGGGTTCAGTCGGTCATAACGGTGCTGGAGGACCGCTCGACCCAAATAAATTTCTGCCCGATGGTCGTAGCTACTTACAGCAGACAATAGATCTAGTGGCGGGAATTCTCCAAGGAAAGTCACCACTAGCTCAAACAACCACCCGAAGCAAAACCAGCAACTACGAGCTTTATCAGCAAGCAGCGTTTAATCAACCCAATTACTACCCCTTAAGCCAATCGGTCGATCCGCAACTATATCGCCCAATTGCCAGCTGGATCGGACGTTTAATTCTGCCTGCCTTTGAGCAACGCCGCTTTGTTAAAGGAGTTTTATTTGAAGTGCATCACACCGATCCGGCTCATCGACATTTAGTCGGTCAGATCGTAAATCTGCGCTGGAGTGACGATCCAAAAGTACAAGCGTATGTCCGAACTGTTACCAAAGACCTTCACTTCAGTGATGAGGCTCGCTACAGTCTTCGTCAGGGAATTATTCATCCGCATCGTCTCGATCGCTGGCAACAAGTCGATCCGTTGGAGTCATTAGCTGGAGCGCGACCGCATGACGATGTTATCGTGATGCTGCGCGATCGCGTAGAGGTGCGTACAAACACGGGAGACAATCGCCCAACCATAACCATCTGGCGCGAACCAGTGCAAATTACCGGACGCTTTTATGGATTGGTGAAATTTTTGTCGCCTTTAGAAAATAGCGATCGCTTTCGCGTAGTTCACTTTAATCGTACCTCTGGCTGTTTTGATGGAGTTGAGGAAATCGTGTGTCTTCCCCAAGTGAGGGCAGATCGAGAAGGTATTTTTCCCTCTACCAGTCGAGACATGGAAAAATCTCCACTGAATTCCAGTGGCTGGTATATTTATGGAGCAAAGGATAGCACTGGAATATTTGTGGTGCAGTCTCTTGCTCCCCTCGCCCTCATGCGCGTACAGCCCGATCGGGTAGTTTTTGGTAACAACGCAGCATTGAACTATCTCCAGAAAGAAACTTGGCGAAATGCAGCTGCACATAAGGGCAAAACTAGCTCGGTACTGTTGTCTCCTCAAGATGGAATTGAGGAGGCGATCGCCCAGTGGCAAGAAGGCGATCGCGCCTTACTCGTGCATGTCTACGGTGGGATTGGCGGTTCCCAGCGAGAAAAAGCTGCCCAAACGCCAATATTCTTCGGTCATTTTGCCTATGGGGTGGCGCAAGTGGTGCGGGAGCCACTGACTGATGAGTTACAGTTTGACATCAAATATTGTCAAGTTTACACCCACAACACTGATGGGCTGATTGCAGGGACGCTAGCCTGGAATCGTTATCTAGGCGATCGCTCTTTTGGTTGGCTGGGTACTCGTCCGGTTGCAGACATCCTGATTAAACTAGATGCCTTCACTAAAGAATATGAATTTCAGCAAATAAAGCGGTCTGCTTTAGATATCTCGATCGAGCAGTTAGAGGTGATGATGGCACGTTACCGAATCGGAGACGGTACTGGGGGAACTTACGTTGGACCCGCCCATAGCTGCTGCCAAGATTCTAATCAAGCACTCTACGCCGCACTCAAAAAGCTCTCGATCGCCGTTACGTTTAATTCTGAAATTCAAGACTGGCTGGTACAAAATTCAGAGCCAGCGCAACGTTTCGATCGATTGATGAAGTTAGGGAAATACATTAGGCGTAAACTACTGCCATTTGGAACTGCCCGTGCCGATTGGCATAACAACGAGAATACTCTGGGGATTAGTCCAGAAGAGGATGCTTTGGGCGGGCTGCTGATTGGGCTAGGTAGTTGGCGCACGATGCTACCTCGGCTTGCTAGTGAAACCATTACCAAACTGTTTATCGAGCAGGGAGCGTCGGTATGGGTGCTGCGTACTAATCAAGTAGGCGGGTACGACTCTAATATTGAACCGATTGCTCCCACTCCTATTGGTTGGTAAAGCAATAGCTAAGGAACTAGCGGTATCTACCATCCCTGTTACGTCTGTCGTATCTATCATCCCAGTCGTATCTGTCACCGCGATCGCGTCTGTCGTATCTGCGATCTCTACGATTATCTACTAAGAACCTAGCTCGGCAACCATTCCTCACCCAAATCCGATTTCTGTTGTAGCCCCAATTTCCATCACAACTAGCATTAGATAATCGCCTGATGAGTCTCACATCTCCTCTAGTATTGATTCGGCAAGTATTGCGTTCGCGATTATGACTTTCACAAGTTACAACCTGCTGTGCTGAGGCTGGAGTAGCGATACCGAGAACCGTACCCACCATAGTAAAGCTGGTCATAACAAGAGCGATCGTGATTCCTGAAAAGCGGCTAACCATATAAAAGTTTCCCCTGTTAAATAACAACAGCTTTAAGTATTAAGAGCTAGGGGCTGTATCTTTTGTTCCTAGTTCTTAGTAAGAATGTAACAATATGAGTTCTATCTTTATCTTTGTTGACAATCGGTTGCTGATGGCAAATATTGCTATTTAAAAATGTTTTGAAATAGCTAGAATTTATGAAAAGAATATCGGTTAAAAACTTGCTCGTACCAATGTTAGCTCTTATTCAGTTTCTGTTTCTGCACGGAGACATTTTAAGTTAAATGCGATGTCTTCTCTCGCGGGCTGCTGAATTAATCCGACTCGTTGTAATAGTTCTCCAGCCGAATCAGGTAAGTCGATTGTCAAGTAATAGCTAGCTAACATCCCAGGACTAATATCTGTGTCTCTTGCTTTAGCTAATTGGAGCGGTTGTACAAATTGAACGGTATCGTCTGTTAGCCTAACTGCTCGATCGTCTGGCAATTCAAATACTGCCAAGCTAGCAAGCTACCATCAAGCCAGACTGGTAGTGCCATTCGGTAATTGAGCTAACACGATCTTTCTCCACGCGATCGATCTTTCGCTGGCGATCGCCTACTATTTGATGTGTGCTGTTGCGATCGCCCCTTCTATGTCCGACACATCTAGTCTACCCGTGAATCTTCAATCCAGTCAGACCGAGCATACTCTATCGTTGCCTTCGCAACAGATAAGCTACACAGCCTTGGCAGAATGGCAAAACTTATTCGAGCGAGAAAAGCCGATCGCGCAAATGTTTCATGTGGCGTATCTCGCTAAGACTGATACAGCTTCACCGCGACCGCTGACTTTTGTTTTTAATGGTGGACCTGGAGCTGCTTCTGCTTATTTGCACATGGGGGCGCTAGGTCCCAAACGCCTCTCTTTTGACGATCGCGGTAGTTTGCCAAAGCCACCCGTGCAAGTAGTAGAAAATACCGAAAGTTGGTTAAGCTTTACGGATTTAGTCTTTATCGATCCCATCGGTACGGGTTTCAGCCGCGTTTTGCCCCAAGAGAAAGAAACTCCAGAGCAGAAAAGCGAGAAATCTAATTCAACCGAGCCAGACTCATCCAAGGAAACTCAATTTTGGGGAGTCGAGCGAGACTTAAAGGCAATTGGAGAGTTTATCGTGCGGTTTCTGTCACGCCACCACCGCTGGCTGTCTCCCATTTTCATTGCGGGCGAGAGTTATGGTGGTTTTCGCGTGGCTAAGTTAGCTCACCATCTGAAGTGGATCCCAATGGTTGGACAGTTTGAAGGGATAGTTAAGCTCTAACCCAATGGTAAGCACTCGCTCCATCAAACAAGTTCAAGAGATTTCAAAGTTTTCCAATAAACAGTACTAGGAGTTTGATAATCTAATGCTTGATGAAATCTTTGTTCATTGTACCACTGAAACCATTTAATGATGTATTCTAACCACCATCCAAAGGAGCAAGATTACTGGTGCGAACAAGTCGAAGTTGAAACTTCTGACGGACAGACAACTTCGCAGGAAACTTACCTTCTGCGCGTCTATCCAGAAGCTTTCAATGGCTGCGACGCATATATGGACATACCTAAAACCCAAGAAAAGCCTGAATTCAAGAAAGTCCACGCTTCAAGGCTAGGTATTACATGGGAAGTTATTGATGATCCATCAGAGTCTCCCATCAATGGAATCTTTCGAGGCGACTACACAATGAACAATCCCCCTGCATGGATATTTGGTCTTAGAAAACTTCAGTAGTAGCGTGCTTTAGATAAACGGACACGCTGACTTTGATTTACTCAATGTGAGGAGGGACGCTAGTTTTAAGAGCCGCCGAGATATTACGCTGCCAGCCTATTAGGCGCTCGTCTCTCTTTAGAGACGGATCGATGGCTAAATCCGATACATATATCCAGAAGGTGTGTGCGGTCACTTCAAGGTAGGACTTGGAATAATAAGCTTGATCGCCATTCTCTTCCTTGGTAGACGCATGGTCGAACACCTTAGCACCGTTGCCATAGCCACAGATGAAGGCTTCGATGTGCTTACCAAGGGGCATGTACATCTGCTGCATGCACTCAGCAATTTGCTTGCCAAGGCTAGCGCGGAAGTTATTCCACTCGGCGTGGTCTTCCGGCTTGTCAGAGTGAGTAGCAGCAGCAGTAAACTTGAAGCTCCATGCAGGCATAGATACATGGAGATTTTTAGTTTTCGCAGAGTAAGGCGGGCGAACTAAGGCAGTCTCGGAGAGACCAGTCTCACCAGCTTTAAGTAGAGTGATAGTGCCGTAGTCGGGAGCGAGAGTTGGTGCCTCGCCGCTCTTGCGGAATGGGATATGACGCATCTGCAATTCTTTGTTATATACCTCGCTGGCGTAGTTATATACCTCGCTGGCGTAACGAGATGCAGGGCACTCAATAAAGTTACCGGCTGCATCTACGGCGATAATAGTACCGATGGCGAAGTAGACGCTTGCCCGAACTACAGCCGCGCCACTATTGCAGTGGTAAGCAACGGGAAGCCACCCCTTACAAATTAGCTCGTGAGAGAGTAGGTGATCTGCTAAACCTTCGGTGCCGAAGGTTAATACAGAGTTAGAATTAAACAAGTCGTCACCTAGTAGTTTGGCTGACATTGATACTCCTTACTTGTAATTGACTTTTGGCGAGAGAGTTGTCTAAGATTTGCCCAACAATAGTTAGGGGCGTAGCCTCTAGAGTTATATTTCCCGATTTGGAGGCGCGAATTGTCGGGAACTGACGTGGATCTTGAATGATGCGGATACTTTCAGGATTGTCCACATTAATTTGCCCGCTAACAAATACCATTGCTTCCCTGCTGTTGAATTTCTCTAGTTTCTCTCCTAACTCTTCGTCTAACAACAAAGATTCAATACCAGCGATCGCAGGCGAACCCATATCAGCTGTAATTTCCTCCGTCAAAATTGCGCGTCTGGCTCCGTACCTGCCTTATAAATCTCTCCATTAGAAGACTGGACGATAAATCCCTGCCCGTGTGTTTGAATGATGGAAAAATTCCCTACAACTTTCGAGCGTTCGCTATTTATTACTCCTTTAATGTGGGTAATTATTACTCCCTTCCCACCAGCGGATTAGCTCAGACACCAGAATATTCGCATCAACAACTAAGCGCATACTAATCGGACATAGATAAATCTAAAGCCTGACTGAGTTTTTCTTCATCCCAGCCGCTTTGGGCTAATGCGGTTTCTACTGTTCGGGAAAGTCGCATTAATGCTGCTTGAACTTCTCCTTCTTCTGAGTCCCTGACTGGAAGATAAAATCCGACGATCTTGCCGTGACGTTTCACCGCGATCGCTTCATCACTTGCTAGATAGTGTGAAGCTTTGTCCCTAAACTCGCGTATGCCTACGCTTTTCATTTTGACTCCCCAAAAGTGGTCACTGTGTGGTCACATTTTAGCAAGCTATCGAGAGCGATCGCGCAAGTTGACGATCTTTTCTTCACCAAGTTTGTTAATGAAGAATACGATCGCTGACTAATTTTGCATCGTATACTTCTGGGTGAATTACTGTCTTTTAGAGCGAAAGAGTCAACTAAAAGGCTCTAGTCAAAACTGTTACTCAAGGTGTCAGACCGATGTTGCAATCTATCAACCGTTATTCGGGATCGCTCGCCGGAGCAATAATTATATTTCTTGGTGTTGCCAGTTTAGTACCCGCGATCGCCACTGCGCCTGCCCCTCCACAACTTGTCCCAGCCAAGTTAAACGGTCAAGCAGTTTACGTTTTGTATTTGACCCGTAGTAGCGACAAAGTTTTAGTCCGCTGCTATCCAGGACAGCAACCCAAGGTGGAGGTGCAAGCGAAAGCCGACGGTACTAAAGAAGGGACTTTGACTTGTGGAAATTAAAGAAATTTAGCTTTCTAGAAATTTATGCGTTGCCAGAAATTTGCTGTTGTCTTGGCGATTTCCCTAGTCATAGCTTTTAACTTACCTGGTTTGGCACAAGTAGCAGAACAGCCTGTGGCGATTTTTCATGCCTTTAATCAAAACTATAACGATGTCAGAAAATTTGTCTGCCAACTTGCCGATCGAGGATACTCTCACATCCAAATTGCTCCAGCACAAAAATCTAATTCTAGCCAAGAGTGGTGGGCGCGATATCAACCCGTAGACTACGGCATTATCGAAGGTAAAGGATCTCAAGAAGATTTACGACAGCTAATCGCTCAAGCTCATAAATGCAAAATTAAAGTCATTGCTGATGTTGTTTTCAACCACATGGCTAACTTAGGTGGTGGCGACGATCTTGAAGACTTGTCTAAATTTCCAGGGCTGACTCAAGATGATTTTCATTCTGCTCCTGGTCATCCTGGCAAGAAACCCTGTGACATTAACTATAGCGATGGCAACAGAAACTCAGAACTGAATTGTTGGTTGGGGGGACTTCCAGATCTAAGATACACTGCCAACGTGAAAAAAATTCAAAAAGCGCATTTAAAGAAACTGCTCAAATTGGGAATTGATGGATTTCGATTTGACGCTGCCAAGCACATGCCAACAAATATTGTCAAAGAGTACGTCGATTATATTAATCGCGAAAGTCAAGGCAAGACCTGGAATTATCTAGAGGTGATTACAGATAGCGACACCCGTGCGGACGATTACAAATGGATTGCTGCTGTGACAGATTTCATTCTCTACAACTCGATGAAAGTAGCATTTACTAGCAGTGGAGATTTGCGATCGCTGCGAGTGCCAATAGCCGTAGATGACTCGCGTAGCGTTACCTTTGGCAGAAACCACGATACGATTCGCGAAATAAATTCTAGTGCGATTAACCCCTACGACGATCCTTCTGACTCCTACCTGGCAACAGCTTACGTACTAGCCAGAGAAAGCGGTACTCCTTTAATACTCAACTGGGATAACGCTGATGCGCCATACATCAAAACTGGTGTCAAGTTCCGTCAAATTATGCGCCAGTGCCTTAAAGCAGGTGGCAACGTCAAAGAAAATGTTTTGGCTGCCGTCGATCGCTCAACTGTCTTGTTGATGGAACGAGGCAACGAAGGATTTTTTGTTGTTAACAAAGCAGCAGGTAAATTCGATATTCCGATGCTGGATTTAACCCTGACGAACATAGAAGGATGTTATCGAGAATTACGAAATAACTTTACAGTTGCTGTCGAACGTCGCCACAACGGTCAGAAGTTTGTTACTCGCTGGGGAACGCAGAATCGAGGTGGTATGGAAGTCCAAGGACGCGATGCCCTTTACTTCATCCGAGAGCCTTGGCAGCAGTGTCAGACAAACAGTTAGCTTTTGCTTCTTCGCTCTGGCAAATGCAGCCGTAGAACCGACGGCGCGCGATCGTTCTTCGATCTCAATCGCTCTTATTTGATTGGGCATTTAGACGTATAGAAGATATACAACAGCATCAACTCGTTTCGTAGTTTTTCTCAACGCAGAACTCCGAAGAAAAATCAGAAGTTTATTAGCTGTAGTTGACGGTGGGAAAAGCCAAAATGATTGTTATCAAGAGCCTCTAAACAGAAAGCTCGATAAGTCTAGCTCTGATAATTCACTTCACTACAACTAGTTATCTGACAATTTCCAGCATGAAAACGCATTATGAGTTTGAGTCCGAAAGAAACGAATCTAGCTATACGCCAGCCAGCAATTATTTACTAAGATCGCAGCGCAGTAAAAGAACATGGCGGGAAAAGAGTTCAATTGCAGCACTCATGGCTGTGGCTAGTGGATTGATGATTGTAGATATTTCCCTTCACAATCTGGTGCTATCCAGTTTGATGTTTCTCACTTCAATCGTGTTGATGCTACCGAAAGAAGCTAATGCGCTACTGCTCAACTTTGAAAAGTTACAGCGAAAATACGGCATCAACATTTATACAATTTTATTTTTTGTTGTCTCTACGATCTTTATCATAGATTTTGCTTCAGCACCCGCCAGCGCCCAGTTCATGAACAACGCAGAGACGTTTTTCAGAAACACCACTTACTTTCCTGGTATTAACGCACAAGTCGTTGGATTTATTTTTGCAATTCTGCGCGGGTTATTTTTAATTTACTTGGGTATTGCTTTAGTACGTATCGTTCAAGCCGCTAGAAATGACGAGGACTGGCAGATCCTTGCCAGAACGCCAATCATTGTTGCCGTGACTGTTGTGATTGGAGATATTCTCGCTGGACTCATAGTAGGTGGTGCTGGCGGTGGTGCTGCCTAAGCAGCATCGAGCAACCCAAGAGCAAGCCTAATAGTATTGACAAGGAGTGGTGGTGAAAATCCACTCCCAGATACCAACCATACCGCCACGTCAACTGTTAGCACGACAGTCAGGTTATCCCAATTTTTACATTCCTGGTTCCACTTCTCCTCGTTCGAGTCAATAGCAGCATTCCTAAACAGAGTTTTCCGCCCAAGATTTAAAACATACAAAGTCATAAATGAGCAAGCAAGAACGCGAATTTCGCAGCGTCAACCGCGTGTTGGGACAGCAACCCCGCCTCGGTCCGTTCCCCGCCGACCAAATTCTTCCCTGGAGCGCGATCGCCTTAATTATGTATATAGCAGTCAAGGGATTTGGGCAACTATCCTGGCTGGCAACTGGAATCGCGATCGCTTGGGGTTGGGCGACATGGTGGACGGTCAGCGCCAATAAAGATTTTTTCGGTAAATTTATCGGCACGCCGCGAGTCACAAAAGGCTATCAACCATTCGCTTCGCTGACTGGTACGCCAACTACTAGAAAAACCAAGAAAAAAAGGCATCTACGTCGCCGTCGCTAATCTCTCAACCAACCCAAGTTTAAGTACTTTGAAAACGAGAATATTTTTATCATGACTGCAACGAAAACAGCAAAATCGAAAAACAAAGTTGGCAGGCAAGCATTAGATTCAGAACAAATAGGAGTTGTCAAGAATCTCACTCCTTTTGAAGATATCGTTCATTTAGCAGGGATTGTGAATATTTCCCTAGCCGAGCGCCAAAATATCGGCGCGATCGTCCTCAAGAAAAATGAAGACATTCAAATCAAATTTTGCTTTGAAGCTAAAGGAATTCATTCATCCTTACCCCAAGAACAAATCCTGCCGATTTTTGAAAGAATCGAAGGCGGACTCAAAGAATTACCTGAAGGCGAAACGCTGACGATTCATGTCGGTTCGTTCGCTGACGACGAGCGCCGCCAGCAGGAATTACTGAAAATCGAGCAAGGCTGCAATTTAGAACAGCTGCAACTATTGATGCGTTCCGAGCGCCTGCGGACGCGGGAACTAACTAAACTAGGCATTCGGAAAAATAAGTTTTTGCGTCTTTGGTGTACTTATACTGTGGCTGCATCAGAAGAAAGCCGCAACTACGACGCGATCGAAAAAGCGATCGAGCGGTTGCAACTCGGCTGGAAGCAATTTACCGGACAAATTCATGACTTTCGCGCCGGACGAGTTGAAAATATCCTCCGCGATAGCTTCGCTAACGGTTTCCAACTGTGGGAACAAATCCTCAGCAACACGATGGGATTGAACCTCCGCGCATTTACGGGCGAAAATATTTGGCAAGTGTTATGGCAGCAATTCAATCGCACTCAAATACCACCGATTCCTAACTCGCTTTACCTGGATGAAGAAAAACTGAGCGAAATTCAGACGAGTGACTTTCACATTCGCCATCATCTACTCGAAAACGAAAAATCTATACCTTACCTAGACCGCGCTTGGGTTAAGCTTCAAGACGAATACATTGGAGTTCTCAACTTTAGCGAAAAACCAGGTGGCTGGGTTGATGAATACTCGCAACTTCGCTATCTATGGTCAGTTCTGGCTAAAGATAGAATCACTAATACTGAAGTCATCTGCCAACTGACTAAGGCTAATCAAAGCCTAGCTAAAGTTGCTTTGCAACGCATTACCAAACAGTCACTGACAGCCTCGGCAATGTCTGCCGATAGTAATTCAGTTGACGTTAAATCTAACATGAATATCGAGGAGGGGATTAAAGCACAAGAAACCATATATAAGGGAAACGTTCCCATCCACACGGCAGTTGTTTTTTTAGTACATAGAAAGACTAGAAAACAGCTTGACAATGCCTGTCGCTACTTATCATCTTGTTTTCTGCGTCCGGCAGTCGTCAATCGAGAAGTTGAATACGCTTGGAAGACGTGGTTGCAATGCACTCCCATAGTTTGGGAAAAATTACTGACAAGACCTTTCAACCGTCGCTTGCCATACTTCTCCTGCGAAGCACCAGGTTTGATGCCTTTGATGCAAACTGCCACTGGCGATAAAGAAGGTTTTGAATTGATTGCCGAAGAAGGCGGTACGCCAGTCCACATCGATCTATATAAACAACATAAAAATCTTGCCGTATTTGGTACGACTCGCTCCGGTAAATCCGTAGCTGTTTCGGGAATTCTCACTCCAGCTCTAGCACGGGGAACTCCCGTCGTCGCCCTCGACTATCCTAAGCCCGACGGGACTTCCACTCTCACCGATTACACTCACTATTTGGGCGACGATGGTGCGTATTTCGATATTACTAAAGAATCGAATAACTTATTTGAGTTACCGGATTTAAGAGGATACGACTGGGAAACGATTAAAGAAAGAATGACAGATTTCAAAGAATTTTTGAAATCCGTACTCATGACAATGGTACTTGGCACTAAACCAACTGGGACTAATTCAACTCGAATTTCTCAGATTGAAAGCATATTAACTTTAGCTTTGGAAACATTTTTCAACGATGACGATCTCAAGTTACGCTATAAATTAGCTATAGAAAAGGGAGTCGGGACTGCCGAATGGCAAGATACGCCAACGCTAGAAGATTTTTATAATTATTGCTCCCCTGGTTATCTCAAGCTCGATACGATCGCTACTCATAGTCAAGAAGTTTTAGAGGCTTTAGATCAAATCAGGTTGCGGTTAAAATTCTGGCTGAATTCACGCGTCGGTCAGTCGGTCGCTCGCCCCTCCAGCTTCAGGACGGATGCTAGATTGCTCGTATTTGCATTGCGATCGCTCTCCAGCGAAGAGGATGCGGCAATCCTCGCCCTCAGTGCTTACGCCGCTGCGTTGCGCCGCGCTCTCTCGTCCAAGGTTTCCATTTTCTTTCTAGATGAAGCACCAATTCTATTTGAGTTTGAAGCGATCGCCGAACTGATCGGTCGGTTGTGCGCCAACGGAGCCAAAGCGGGAATTCGCGTCATTTTGTCAGCACAAGAGCCAGAAAGTATCTACAAGAGCAAGTCCGCAGCTAAAATATTTGCTAACTTGACGACGCGCCTGATCGGTCGGATTCAATCGAGTGCTGTAGATCCGTTTGTTGAACGCTTCAAGTATCCCTACGAAATTATTTCTCGCAACTGTACGGAAGCATTCTTTCCGAAAAAAGAAAGCATTTATTCGCAATGGCTGCTCGACGATAATGGCAAACTCACGTTCTGTCGTTACTACCCGCCACACTGCTTGCTTGCTACTGTTGCTAATAATCCAGACGAACAAGAGTTGCGCGGTCTGTACTTGGATAAATATCGTCACGATCCCATGCTCGGTATCGTGCGCTTTTCGGAAACTTATGTCAAGATGATTCGCGGCGAACAACTCACAGATGAAGCTAGAGAACTGTTAGCAATTGCTAATAGTATAGTCTCTTTTAGAAAAGCGAAGATACCGGAAGAATCTCCAGATTTTCAACGTCAAAAAATGAATGTTTAGCAATTAAGTATAGCCAAACGATAGATCGAAACTACCTTTTCACCTACACATTCAAGCTACATGAAATCTCAACTCAAGCCAAGAAAAATACAGTTACTAGGAGCCATGCTGGTATTTGGCATCCTGTTACAGTCAACGCCAAGTTATGCTCTGTCGCTGAATATTAATGATTTCTTCAACGACATATTGGATGAATTCAAAGGTTACTTTGACGAGTTAAAGAACGAACTGATCCAAGAAATTGAAGCAGACTGGGGTGGATTGAAACAAGATGCCAAATCAGCAATTAACGAGTCAATTGGCGAGATGAACGTTCCCGACCCAGTGAGCGGTGCAGAAAAACTGCGTGAAAAGCTGAAAACCAAAGGAACGCCAATGGAAAGTAACACGGTTGTCGGCGCGATTGAAGCTGGTCGTCAACTCGAACGTCAAACCGTCCGCGCATCTGTTGCCAGCGTTTTGGGCGAAGCAGGTCAAGCTCGTACCAATAAAGAAATTGAATCTACCCAAAAAACTGTGGCTGAAGCTAACAACTTAGGCGATAATGCCCAAGAAATGGATGCTTCGCAAAACATCCTCAAAGCGATCGCTGCTCAAAACGCTCAGATTGTCTCGATGCTCGGACAGTCGCGTACCGATGAATTGCAAGCCCGTCAGGATGCAGCTAATACCAACTTGATGCTGGAACAAATTGCTGAAGATGGTGCTAGCGATCGCCGCCGTCAAAGTCTGGTGATGGATGGCGAACTGGCAACACAAATATCAATTGGAAGCTGGACTCGCCTCCGCGCTACGACTCCTGACTCTGCATCGCAGAGCAACTAGCGGCTCGGAACCCGATGCCATGCTTGCAGCTATCTCTGCGTGCAGAGATGCAGAGATAGCGGTCGAGCGAGAATTTTTTCAACTATTCAAACTATACAACTATATGTTTTTTCGCTATTTGTTACTTCAAGTTGACCCTAACTTCGGTCAAGACGTACTCGAAGCCGCACAGGGAGGGGCATTACTGGTAGCCGAGAGTTTCGACGAGTTGTGGAACGAGACAATTAACGGCGGCTTATACCGCTCTTTATGTATCGTCGGTTTCGCGTTTGCGCTTGCCATGCTTGCCCTATTTATGGTTCAGTTCGCTCGAAACTGGATGAATGACGACTACCAACCAGCTCTTGCCAGCTATCTTTGGCCCATTATCGTCATCGGTTTGCTTTTCGGTAACGGCTACATACTTGCCAACGGGACGCTGGCACTGCGTAATTACATGAACCATATCGATCAAATTATGTTAGGAAATGCGGCGAGGGGTGCAGACCTGGACGTTGCTTTCAGCCGAGCGATGGGCGACATCCAACTCCGCCGAATGGTTGGTAATGCGATTCAACGCTGTAATGAAAGGGGAGGTACGCCTCAACAAGTTAACGATTGCTTGGTGCAAGCAAGAGAAGAACTGGAAGCATACGCGCCACAACTGTTTCCACAAGAGCAAAATGCTAATGAGAATGACTGGTTCTTTAGATCGCTCTCCGCGATTGGTGCGGCGATCGCCCTGACAAATCCACTTGCAGGTGCAGTAGATGGTGCCACTGGCGGCAATCTAGCAAACACGGTCGGTAATTTTGCAATGGAGACGGTTGGCTCCGCTGTTACTGGTTTGTCTGCCACTTGGTTGCTTGCGATCAATAACGCTTACCAGTGGGGCGTTGAAATCTGCTGGATAATAGTTGCCTTGCTCGCACCGATGGCGGTAGGAGCCTCGCTGACACCTTACGGTCAAAAACCGATTGTTGCTTGGCTGGCAGGATTCTTCGCCGTAGGCATGGCAAAGTTTTGCTTCCACATCATGCTCGGACTTTGCGCTCAGTTGATTAGCACCGCGCAAGCAAACCAACCAATGATTTTTCTTCTGTTTATCAGCATCATATCGCCGCTGCTGGCGAGTGCAATGGCTGCTGGCGGCGGCATGGCTGTCCTGAACGCGCTAACGAAAGGAGTTGAATGGGTTGCTAGTGGTGCGATGACGGCAGGAACGGCTGGAGTGGCATCGGGAGCAAAGATAGCAACGGCTGCGGCTGCTTCCCGCTTCGGTAGACGCTCTTATGGAAATTAAAAATTCAAATTTAAATAAGAAAGTAGGTATCAATTATGACAGCCACGAAAGAAAAAAAACCAGCTCCTCAACTGCTCAGCTATGGTAAATCGATCCCTAACTCAGTTGGAGTTGTCGTCGTCAGCTTGACTGCCATCAGCAGCATCTCGTTGGTAGTACAGCTCGCCAACCTCGGCGCTGCTATGAATCTCAACCGCTACACCAAAGGCATGACAATCGTACAGCTTCAAGACGGTACGACAATTCCCGCCCAGCCCCTCGGTCCAAACCAATATACCAACAACACGATCGAAAAGTTTGTCTCCGACAGCATGGTGAAGCTGTTTAATTGGGACGGACTGCTCCAGTCCACCGAAAACGGCGAGATCGTGACGAAAAAAGACGAAGGGGTGAATGTCGAAGTCAAAAACAAAGGCTTGGTGAAAATTCCTACTAAAGCCAGAGATGCAGCCTTTGCCCTATCTGAAAAACACGATTTTCGCGCTAGTTTTCTGAGGGAGCTGACCGAATACGTACCCCCTGGCTTGTTTAACGGTAACGCTCAAGTGGCGTTAGTTCCCCGTTACTTTTCCGAACCGCGCAAGATTGGCGAGTCCAAGTGGGAAGTTGACGCGATCGCCACGCTGGTCACGTTCTCTCGCCGCGACAATGCTGGTAAGGGTATGGCTTTTAACAAAACCATCGTCGTGCAAAAGATCGACTCTCCCCAATCGCCGCCAGACACGACCGACCTAGCAAAGACTATTTACAGCGCCCGCAAATCGGGGTTGGAAATTGTCGAAATCTATGACTTTGGACTTGGCAAGCCATCAGAAAAAACAGCTAACACAAAATAATTCTGACTAAGAAGGAGTCAGGAATCAGAAGCCAGAAGTCAGAATAGCTAGCTGTGCGACTGGATAAACGCGCTTAGAGTCACAACCCCCCGATACAGAGCGTGGAAAACAATAAAAATCAATTTTTTCTTTATTAAAACTCTGTTTCCAAGCATGGGTTTTCTCCTGACTCCTGACTCCTGACTTCTGGCTCCTTTCAGCAAAATTCCACCAGTATTAAAAATCAGTTATGACACAAGCAATAGACGAACTTTTACCGCTAGAAGATGACAGCAATTCCTCAAATTCTGCATCTTCTGTAGATAACTTCGATGAAGACCTAGAAGATGAAGACTTGGAAATAGAAGATCCCGCCCAAGTACGGACTCAGCATTCCTTTGTCACGTCACCCTTCTCGCGTCTGGGTACGATTGGCGGTGTTTTTGGTGTCGGTTTTCTCGTAGTTTACTTCAGCCTCAACAACGTAATGAACGGTAGTAGCGAACCAGTTATCGCCAAGTCCGCAGCTGCACCTCAAGATAACACTGTAGAGTCGAAAAACAGCGACGGCGATATCTATGCCAAACTCGCACTGGCTAAACAAAAAGAAGAGTTGGCTGCTTTGAGCAAATCACCAGCCGTAGAGACCTCGCCCAAACCAGCAGCTACACCAGCACCACCCCGTACTGTTGTCGTCAGACAAGCAGTACCGCCCGCCCCGCGACCTGTTGCTTCGCTGGCAACAATGCCCGCGCCTCGAATCGCAACAGCACCAGCAGCGCCTAAAGACCCGTTTGCCGAATTAGAACGCTTACGCAGTATTGGCTCTATTGGTAAGATCGAGTACGGTGACAAATATGCTAGTGCTAGTCTTACCGATGGTAGTAGTTTTAGTGCTGGTAGTAACGATCGTTCGCTACCCTATTTAGATCCAGCCCGCACTACAGCAGCCGAAACAGAAAATAACGTCCCAGACAGACCGAGGGAAAGTGATGGCAACCCCTCCGAGCCGGACAGCAGCAGTCCCGATGCTATAGAACAACTCAAACCGAGATGGCAGCCGTCACTCTCACCTACCGCAGTCAAAGGTATTGCCTCAAACACTAGCGATCGCCCCCTTACCGTCGCCGCCACACCTAACGCAACGCCAGCTAGTTATGACTACCTCCCAGAAGAAGCACAAATTCTCTCAGGCAAGCAACCGCAATACTTGACGATCGGTTCTCATGCTAGTGCCACCCTTGTAACTCCACTTTTCCTTTCCCAACAACGCGACGATCGCTCCAGTGCTAGTAAACGTAGATTTGTTGCCCGCCTCGACGAACCGCTGATGGCTAACACGGGTGAAATTGCCCTTCCCGCTGGCACGCTCGTCACGATCGCCATGACTTCTGTAGATAGTGCCTCCCAAGTTCATGCCGAAGTGACTGCCATTCTCAAAGACGAAACTGAGTATCCCGTTCCTAGCGGTGCTATTAGCATATCGGGTAAGAACAGCAGTCCGCTAATTGCCAAAAAAATGCATAACAAAGGCAAAGAGATTGCTGGGTTCGATCTGACTCTAGGTGCAGTGGCAGGTCTAGCCAGTATCGGCGAGATCGTGAACCAACCCGACGAAGAAGTAGTAGACGACCTGCCCTTTGGCGGTACCCGCACTCGCCGTACGCACAAGCGTCGCTCGATGACGGGTGCGTTTCTACAGGGTGCTTTCGGTCAACTTGCCGATTCGATTAGCAGCCGCACTCAAAAAGCTACCGACGAAATTGCCCAGCGTCCCGATATTTGGTACATCCCCCAAAATACCAAAATTGTCGTTGAAGTCGATCGCTCGCTGAAGCTGTAAGCCTTCATCCAAGATTATCCGTATCACCCTGCCATTTCTAGAGGTTTTTTGTGAAACCAAATATCTTTTCTTCTTTTCTCCTCACCACCATAGGCGCGATCGCCATAGCGAATTTAGCGCCTTCCCCAGCCGCTGCATCCCCCATCAGTACGGTGCGATCGCTCAAAGCCAGTCAAGTAACGGGCAGGCAAGCACGACTACAAACAGTTAAAGCATGGCCTGGTCATGGGGTATCTATATCCTTCTTCGAGACAGGGGAAGTTATCAGAAGGGCTTGGTTGGATCGCAGCAAAAAGTCCAGATTTATCATCGATGTTGATGGTTGTTTATCAGGACTGGGCAGGGATTGCGAAAATCCTGGGGCGGGACTGATTCACATTAGCGCGATCGATGGAGTCACGATTCCAGGATTGCCAAACGCACCATACGGCGAACACTTGACTGTGATTACCGAATCCAACGGTCAGAAAAAAAGCTATCACTTTCGACTCGTACCTGGTACTGGCGCTCCCGAATACAGCGAAATCCTCATCGAAAATGACCTAGAACCAACGCTAGAGGATGACAGCAAGCCCAGACCGAATCCTTACGCTGCTGCCGATGCTCAATGGGTAACTAGGGGAATGCAGGTGGCACTGTCCAATCAGTGGATCGATGCACAAGGATCGTTGTGGCAAAGATTGACTCACCTTGTAGGCGAACTTCAATCCGGTGCGGACGCGAACGTGGCTGCGGCAAATGCTGGAGTATCGATGCAGTTAGTCAAAAGGCTGATGCAACTGGGAGGCAAGCGCTTCCCTACCATGTTGCCCCCCAACAACGCTACTTTCTCTACCCCATCTACTGTACGTAGAGTGCCAACTGTAACTCCTACCCCAGCCGTGCCTGCTAAAGCGACCTCAGCAACCAACAAACCAACTGTCATTAATTCTTACAGAAAATAAATTATGGAAAAAGCGTATAACGACCCTAACTGTTCGAGCCTTGTCGCTACTGCCAACTCGGTCGCAGATCCAGAGATAAATACAACCGCCAAACAACCTACAACTAGCTACACCAGATCGCAGGGTAAAAGATATCGATATTTACTGACTCTGGGATTTGTCGCCGCGATCGCCCTGCACGCCCTCAAAGCTGGAGCTGCTACGCCAGAGGAGGCGATCGTAGTTGCTAACGCCAATCCGAGCAATTCTTCTTTTCCAACTCGCTACTATAGCGGAGTCCCAGTCCCCGATTGGAACAATATTACGTTCAAAAACATGATGTTTTCTGAAGCGGGCGGGACTGAATTGCCCAACATCAAAAGTCGGGGCATGAAGGCTAGACGGGTTTGGCAAGCCGGACAAAGCGTTGCCGACGTAATGGAGATGGGCGACTTTGAAGCATCTGAATTTGGCATTGAAAAGCTGTCAGTCCGCAATATTGCCAGTATGACAGGCGCGAACCTGAAAACGCTCAAGCTCGATAGCCTGGAGCTAACCAAGTGGCAGACAATTGCAGACCTAACTAAAGCTATTCCTAGCTTAGGCAAGTTGCAAGTGGCAGATGTGCCGCCGATTCGCGATCTAGTTGCCAAACTCGCCCGCTCCTATGCCCTGGACGACCAAACGATCGCCAACCTGCTCAAAACCTACCCAGTACTGAAGAACGTAGAGTTGGGTAAATATATCAATCTGGGCAACTATAAACTAACAGATATTCCAGGGCTGACAGATGCGGCGCTGCAAAAGTTTGCTAACTGGCAAAATAACATCATCGGCAAGGTGCCTGGTTTAGCACTCCTGCCATTTGGCAAGTTTCCTGGCATTCCTGCCGCAGATCTTACTGCTGTTGGTAAAGTTGACTTGCCACTGGGAACGCTAGAAAGCGATCGCCATAGATCGATTTCGGGTAGCGATCGCTCTGGGTTCAACGTATCCTGCGAGTCTAAATGCGCTCATATTGAATTAGCAGGCAGTGGTGAACTGACCGGAGCGCAGTGGATCTCTGGAAAGAGCCAAAAAGTTAGGGGTGGTTTCGGAGTTTTGGGTAATCTCTTCGATCGTAGAGAACCGACTGGTCGTCACCCCTTCGGTAAAAGCTTCAAGCAAGTTATTTGGAATGTCAATGAAGCGAACGGTAGCATTACAACTGCTATGTTCTTCCGCATCTGCAAGCGCGGCATCCCCGACCTCGGTTGCAGTCCCTATAGCATTGGTCCCGTTCAGTTCCTTAATTACAAAGAAATGGATGCAATTTTGTTGGGTCGCCCCCTCAGCGTTCCTCGGTGATAGCCGCTGCAAGTAACTAACTGTAAGGCATTGTTTTATTTAAGATATCTTTTCAAGAATATGACCCAAGAAGTTAACAGAAGCTTTGTTAGGGAAGTTAAAGTAAGCGATAATTCCGCTCGCGCAGTTAACGAATATACCAATAAGCTAATCTCGCCTTTCCTCTCTACTCAAGGATTGATATTAGCTGGAGGAATCTTAACACTAGTAGCATTGCAAATGCTAGATAAAGGAAATAAGAAAAAGCTAGCTAGTAGCTATTGGGGTAGTAATGCTGAAATAGCCAATGCCAAAAAAATAGCTGTAAAACAGATAAAGTCACCACGATGCGATAGTGCAGCTTTATGGATTGGCGCGAACAAATTAGACCGCAACAATTTGTATATACCAGATATCCAACGGGGAACGGCAGCAATCGGTGGACCTGGTAGCGGTAAGACGGCAAGTGCTATTTTGCCGATGATTTATGCCGCGATCGAGCAAGAGTTCGGTATTGTTATCTACGATTTTAAATATCCTTCCCTTGCTAAAATAGCTAGTTATGCTAAGAAAAAAGGGTATGACGTACACATCTTTGCTCCAGGTTTTCCTGAATCAGAAGTCTGCAACCCGATTGATTTTCTCCGAGATAGTAGCGATGCCGAAACTGCAAGACAGCTAGCTACGGTGATTAACAAAAACTTTAGGCTAGCTGGGAATACTAACGAAGATGCTTTTTTTGGTCCGGCTGGCGATCAGTTAACGCAAGCAATTCTGATGCTAGCTAAAGAATTTGAAAGTAAAGATAATCCTAGTCAAAGCTACGCAGATATCATGACTGCTGCTGCCATTTTATCTAGCGAAAAGATGGTAGAACGACTGAAATCAGCTAATTTGAATCCGTGGATTAAGATTGCCTTCGGTCAGTTATTCTCATCTGCTGATTCGGAGAAAACTGTAGCTGGAATTGCGGGTACAGCATCATTGATGTTCACTCGCTTCATGGCTAAAAACACTCTCGGATGTTTTGTCGGTAAGACTACCCTACCCCTAGAAGTGAAGCGCCAGCAGATGATTATCTTCGGACTCGACCGAGAACGTCGAGATGCTGTCAGTCCTCTTATGACCAGCATTCTGCACATGGTGATCTCGCGTAGTATTGCCAAAAGGCGCGAAGACCCATTGGTTGTCGCCCTAGACGAGTTACCCTCAATTTATCTACCCGATTTATATAGATGGCTCAACGAGTCGCGTTCTGAAGGTTTTTGCGGTATTTTAGGCTGGCAGAATATGGGTCAGCTGGAAAAAATCTATAGCAAAGAAATTGCCAAAACTATTCTTGGTGCTTGCGGTACTAAGTTTGTCTTCAACCCTGGTGAAGAAGAATCAGCCCGCCAATTCTCTGCCTATTTAGGCGAGGAAGAGATTAAATACAAACAAAAATCGCGTACCAGTGGTGGGGGTAAAACAAGTACTTCTATCAGCAATCAAGAAAAGACGCGCAAATTATTTGAATCCGCACAATTTCTCAAGCTACCGCAAGGTAAATGCGTGTTGATTAACCCAGCCTACAGCAATAAAAAAGAAGGTTCCGTGCCGATCCTGAAAAAAATCAAAATTCCCAAAACTATTGAGAATTGGGAAGAACTAAACCAAAAATCTTGGCAAAAGTTGAGGACGAGATTTGCAAAAAGAAGCACTCAAAAATGCCCCAGTCAAGAAGATTTGGAGAGCAGAATGGCTGAAGTGAACAAACGCTTTCCTATTCCCCAGCAATCCCAACCAACCAAAAATCAACCCCTAGTAAATCTTCAAGGTTTATTTTGACACAACTCTACCAATTCCCTGCCCAGTGTATTTCAAATGATTGATCTTCCATTAGAGCGAGAAATCGAAAAGTATCAGAAGCTATCCCGTTGGTCTCACCAATTTCCTCCTAGTATCGAAACCCATTACTTCGATTCCATTCTCGTCTACTACTACAACCGCGATCGCCCAGATAACATCTATTGCGCCACCCTCATGGCAGGTGGT
The DNA here is from genome assembly GCF_003015105.1 of Chroococcidiopsis sp. CCALA 051. NCBI lineage: Bacteria > Bacillati > Cyanobacteriota > Cyanophyceae > Chroococcidiopsidales > Chroococcidiopsidaceae > Chroococcidiopsis > Chroococcidiopsis sp. CCALA 051. Next base: position 30,957 of record NZ_PYCI01000031.1, read on the forward strand.
GCTAAACCATCGCTGATTGTCATCCGCTTCGATCGCCAGCTTGTCTTCGTTCAATACAAAAATACAGTTCTTTTAGATAGATTACCTACACTGCCATGTACGACGAACGCGCCACAGAATTAGGAAATTATTACACGAGAATGACAGATAAATCTGTAGAGACGCTCTACTCTATCAGCAGAGAGATAACAAATTCAATTACAGAGATTATCAAACTCATCTTTGAAAAACTTAGGGAAAATAAAGAGGAACAACCAGAACAACTCGCTCGCGTTCGCGCGGATATTGGCAGCGATACTTACGTTCTTTCCCGCGATCGGGATCTGCCCGATGCTTGGAAGTGGGAGAAATTAGATTCTGTGGCAGATCGATATCGGGCAGAAGCACCAACCGAATTTCAGCTACAGACTATTTCCCAGCGCTTGGCAGCAGATGTGACCGATCGCGTCAGTCAAACCGACGATCGCCAGCCGTGTTTGCAAATTGTTGGTACGACTGAATCTGGCAAAGAAGTTGTCCTCTATACCCAAGACGAAACGGGAAATTGCAAGACGAATCTAGCTACCCAACTTCTGACACCAGAAGAATTGGCTGCATTGTCTAACTGCACTTCCAACGTCCAGCAGCCGCTTGTTGCTGCTGGTTCAGCTCTTTCATTAGAAGATCGACTGGACAGCGCGTCATCCCAAAGCAATCCTCCGTCTGCCGAATCACTCGATAGTAAGGATTTGTTGTCGCTCAAACAAGAACTAGAAAGTAATTTAGTGTTAGCGGTTAAATTAATGGCAACACGCAACCAGAAGGCGGAAGAGCTAGCAAAATTGAGTCAGACTGTAGCTGCCAGTGAAAGCTCAGCTCGGTTAGGAGAAACAGTGAAAGATTTAGCATCTATTGACCAGCGGATTGCTAACGTATTTCTCCAAAGTGCTGCCACGATTAAAAATTATCAACAGCAACTAGACGAGCTTTCTTCAAATTTAGTAGTAGACCGCAACTCGGAGCGAGTTAAATCTACAGAAGTAAGCCAAGATAGCGTTACAGCAAAAAATACCGTTTCCAGTCAGCCACGGCAAGCAAGCCAAGCGCAAAATCAAAATTCAGTTACACCTAAAACTGCTGTTGAATATACTTACAAGCAAGTACTCGACAGTCCAAAAATCCAAACTGGGACTAAACAATGGGTGCGTCAGCTCCACATTCCCATCTATAAAATTCTCAGTCAAAAATTAGAGCGCCAGCGCCTTGCATCTGAGAATAAAAGGATTGCTAAAACAGCTGCGGCACTACTAAAACGCTACGGACAAATTCAAACTGATGGTTCGCTGTTGTATCGTAGCGATGCCTTTGCAATTATCAAACAAGGTGAAAAGTTTACGATTCATCGCCGCCAAGACGAATTACAAGGTTTCAAACAGCCTTTGATGGAATTTAAACTAGAGCGAAATGGCACGCCTAAAATTACTGGGCGATCGAAGAAGATGCTACCAGCAGAACGGCAGGAATTCGTGATGGTAGCAGAGCGCTTGGCAGATCGTAAAATGCTGCAATCGCTCTCTACATCCGACCTCAGAGATGTGGCTAATACTCTAGGTTCCCTCGCACCTGCGGGAACGCTCGCCACTTTAGAAAGTTTCAAACAAGTCGAACTGCTTGGGACGCTGAATGGAATTCTACAAAAGGCAAAAACAGATAAACTGACTGTGGGTGAATTAACGATTGTCCGCCGTCGCGACCCAGAGCATAATAAAGCTAGTTTATCTCTATATAAAACTACAGTTAATGGCGATCGGCAAGAGCTGGTTGAATTCCAGCTTGAAAAAAAACCTGAAGGAATTTCTCAAGAAATTACCAAAATGAATATTTCAGAACAAGACATTAATTATATTAAGCTGATGGCTCAAAAAGCACAGTTGTTCGATCTGGAGCAGCTATTTAATAGTGCTAATAGTAATAGTAGCAGTATACCTAACGAACGGTCTCAACAGCAAATAAACGAAAACCAGGAAATAAAAGGTATTGGCGAGCTTGCCCTGACTCTTCATCCTTTCCTAGCCCAAGAATGGAATCATCTTCAATCAAATAAACAACTTAACTCTGGTATCATGATGCAAGGAAACGACGAAATAAATCAGAAAATTCGAGCAAATAATGGCAAGCTGTCTGTTGCGGAACAGCGAGAGATGTATTTTAAGATTGTAGCTGCAAAGGTAGCTGGAGCGGAGTCAAAAGCTGAGAAGGGTATTGACTTGATCCCCTTAAAACAGATTATGAAAGACCTACAACAGCAGCGCCAACAAGTTATTCAGCAAACCTACACCCCTAAAAGTGAAATTTATCTGGATTCTAAGGTAGCAGACCGCGCTAATGGTGTTGCTTCTAAAAGTAGAGATTTATCACTGTAGCACTTATGTTTTTGACTAGAGCGTTAACTTGCTACTACAATAGCAATAACGCTTTTATAGTATCTGTAACACTTGTTAGCTGCTTCAATGTAGTTCTTCAAAGTCCAATTGTTGTAGTCTTCAATGTCTATAATTACCTAATAACAAATAACTTCATCCTAAAAAGAGTATAGCTAAGACTCATATATTGTTAATTTTATGTTATTAAATTATCTCGATAAAACGGTATTATTAGCTTTAATTGCTATTGTACTGACTGTAGGTTGCCATCAAACAACTGAAGAAATTGTTAGCACAAAGTATGAAAACGCTCTAAGAATAAGTAGAGTAGCTTTAATGTTTTCTGACCGCGATCGCCACAGAAAGCTGACGTATTGAGCTTGCAGTTATTAAATAGCGAGGCATCTATTTCAGTCAACGAAAATGGCTTTGCCATATTTGCAGTGTAGAAGATTGCATTTCAAATATGAATGCAAAAGCTATCGATGCCATTATTTCTACCCTTGAAATCCTGCCAACACACTGGCATCTCGTCCCCACGTACTGGAAAAGACCTTTAGGCTATCGCTGGGAACAACGACCGTTTACCCCCAAACAGCTGCAATTGGAACTTGCTTCTACAGGTAAGGTTCGAGTCCTCGACCGGAGAGAAGGCTTCACCCAAGTATCACCTACAGGTGTTGCATTAATCTGCGGTGCTAACGCTCGCGAATTCATAATTGCTGTCGATTGCGATGGCATTAGTGCGTATAAACAAGTCCTAACTTCCAACTTCTCAAATGAAAACAATAAGAACTCCAAATTCGCTAACTTTTCACCCGATGAAATTAAAAATGCTGCCCTTGCTTACTTACCAAATACGGTTGCTTTCACGTCAGGTCGTCCCCACAGAGCGCAATATCTCTACCGCCTACCCCTGTGTCTCTCCTTCCCTCCAGAAAATCTTAAATCCAGGCGCATTCATACCCCCGAACGAGAATGTTTGGAGTTGAGAGGCAAAAATCTATCTTCCGTACTCCCACCTTCTGGACATCCGCAAGGATATTGCTATCAGTGGCTTCCAGGTTGCAGTCCGAGCGAAGTTGAAATTGCCAATGCTCCAGACTGGATTATTGGCAAAATGCTCGTTAGTGCCGAGAAAACTAGACGACATACTCACGACAGTACGAGCATTCACCAGCATTGCGTTACTGATAGGTACGCTCACCTCTACCCAGGTATCGACGGCAACATCGAGCAAGCACTGATTCTGCTGGAAGTCATCCATCCCAAATTTGCCGATAGTTATGACACCTGGCTTTATGTTGGGATGGCACTGCATAGCGTTAGTCCTGCCCTACTACCTAGTTGGGAGCAATGGAGTCAACTCTCCCCCAAATACAAACCTGGTGAATGCCAATACAAGTGGAAAACCTTCAACAAATTTGGCATCACCATTAAAACCCTATATAGATTAGCTCATCTATCATGACTGCACCTACTGACAACAAGCAATCTGCTGGCAGTTCTGCTAGTAGTTCTGCCCATTCTACGGCTGACGATCCTGAAGAATTAGCTCAATTGGATATGGACGAAGACGACGAAGAACCTAGCGATGGTATTGCACCTTCTAGCAGCCTCAGTGAGGTTGCTTCCAATTCCCAATCGAGCAAAACCGACACGAAAACAACTCAACTTGAATCCTCCGTACAAGCTAAGTTTGATTTTGACAAGACTACCATCGTCGTCAACTTGCAGATACTACCGCTGCATGAAAATGAGCGAAAGCTACTGATAGCAGTTGGCATTGCTGACGAACCACCTCTGTTGTTCGGCTCGACTCTCAGCGCCCTGGAAGCAAGCAGTTTACCGCTCGTGCAAGCGATCGCAAAGCTGAAAGAAAGTTTGCCGCAGATGCAAGTTCGTGCTTCATCGCGCCAGCAACCTCAGTCAAAACAAGTTCCGACTCGTCAAGTTGTCGTACCGGACTTACCTCAAGCACCTGTAGCGCGACCGTCTGACTTAAATCAACTCAAATTATTTTAGGACACCGATATGAAATACGTTTTAGCGATCGAAGGTCAAGAAACTCCTCTGGACGAAAGCATTGCAGCCAACGATGATGTTCTCCGCACCACCATTGCTGCTTATATGCCCCAACTGGCAAATGCAGAAATTCAACGCCAAACTCAGGGCGATACCGTACGCATTCAAATGCTCAAACGTGCGGGAACTAAAGGTTCTGTCGCAGCTGTTTGCCAAGAACTTGGCGCTGCACTACCGCAGCTCAATCCGGCTTTGTCGCTAGTTTGGCAACTCGAACAATTAAAACTACAAAAAAATTTAGATATAGCTGCTTTGATTGCCTTACAGCCGCAGATTGAAGCAGCATACACTCACGGTCAAAACTGGGAAGTGGCGATCGCTAGCGCGAATCTAAACCTGTGTCGTGCCCCTGCTACTCCTGCTCGAATTACGCCGAAACTTATCTAAGTTAAACGTGCAGCCAAACAATGGCTGCATAACATTCATCACGTATGTACGTAGTATCAGCATCGCTATCATCTTTTAGCCAACAAATTCTGCAATACCGCACTCCTGTGACCGTTACCGATGCTCTTGAATACCTGCAAGGTTTAGCTTGTAAAACTCAACTTCTCCATCTCTACCAAAAGGTTTTTCCTCAAGAGTGGAAAGCATCTAAAATTCCGCTAGATCGACGCACGTTTGATAGCATTTATTGCGACAAAGAAATCGAATTTTTACATTTAGTCAACGAACAACTTTTTGCCATAGAATTATGGGAGGAATTTGAAACTACTACCTCAAGAGAGTACGAAATACCAATACTGCCTAAAACTAATGATTGGTGGTATGAAGATCTAGAAGACCTAGAAGACTGCGACCAATTCTTGCTCTCGCTGCTCGGATTTGGTTACGACTTGGAAGTTTGGGAAGAAAAGTTTGGTTTTACTCCCGAATGCTTAGCTCCTGCCGACACAATCGATCTAGAGCGGTTCCAACAACTTTGTGCCGAACAACCACATCCTCTTTGCTATTTATATGAGGCGATCTCCCTGATTGACAAAAGCACTGGCTGTATCTGGTGCGATGTCAGCACGGAAGTTTGCGAGAGCCTGCCTTGGACTTATGAAAACATCATGTTTCTAGCCGAGCAATGGAAGATTGCTAACAGCTATTGGGACAAAGCCGCAGCACTGGGTGAATGGATTGAGCGCGATGCTGCTCATAGAAAAGCCGCCTTTGAACTCTGGAACCGCGCTACTGAATAAAATTATGATTCAAGCATCAGAAATCTCAATAGCTACTTCAGAAGTAGGAACCCACAATTCAACTCATATAACGGGATCTACAACTCCAACTGTGCTGCAACTGCCGCAGCTATCAGCTATGGCGATCGCTCGTACCATCGCCCATACCGTTCCAGATGACGAAATTCTAGGACATTTGCTCATTTTACGCGGGCAGTACATCTTCGTGAGCAAAGCTCAAGATGGTGTTGAATACAAACCAGTCTCGCCTGAAGCTGTCGCTGCTGCATTCAGCACGCCAGCTATCGATTCAGGATGGTTGTCAAATAATATTGTCAGATGGGGTAAAGGTAAAAACGGTGAATGGATTCTGCTTTATTTCCCGCCGCACAAATACAACATTCTGCTCCAAAATAATGTATATAACCAAACCTTGAAGATCGCTGTTCCTTTGCCTGCCTTGCTATTTGTAGGAATTAGCAGAACTTACTACATTTGGGCAATGAAAGGTAGCTCGTTCGACCCAGCAGGTAATTTGTATGCAGCTCCTCTACCTAATGTTATGGGAGAAGGAAGTATCTGCTTCGGCAACAATTTAGTACCTCAGTGCAATTCACAAAATATTGTGAAAATCTGGGATTTATTCTGGAGCAGCCCGTTCAACAGCGATGCTGTGAGCCACAAATCAAAACAATTTCCAGAAGACATCCGCCACCAACTCATGCTGCTGCACGATAAAAAAGCCAAACGGTATCCTGCAAGCGACCTCATTCCCCATTCTAGTTGGAATAAAAAAACGCCAAACGATATTATCCAAAGCCTTCTCTAAGCTGTTTGTATTCAATACAGCGATCGTTGCACTGAGTATTTTTTTCCCTCCTACAGCTTGTAGGAGGGAATTATTTTAATTGGAGAGCATTTAGTTATGAAACGTCATCAGCAACAAAAGGCACAACTGGTAATGCTACCAATTCCAAAAGAAAAACTTGCTAATTTTATTGGTAAGCAGATACATTTAGCTTGGGCTAAACAAGGCTGTACTTGGAAGTTGCTGCGGATTGAGGGCGATCGCATCTATTTAGAAACACCCAAGACAAAGAAATCGTTAGTAGCAAAAGCCAGCGATGCTATGTATACTCGTCGGTATGAGAGATAAATGTGACTTATCCCGACATACCTGCTATCAATCCAACCGCTAGTGTCAAGCTAGAGAAGATCCCTCTACCTCCTGCCCAAAGCTTAACAGCCAAGCAAGCGAGTGCGAATCTAGGCGGCACCAAGTATCTGGGCGAGACACAACAGAGCGATAGGGGCGATCGCTCCACATTTTGAGCCACAGCTTGCGGGCAGGGAGATTGTCAGCCTCAACATCAATTGAGCGATCGCGGCATCTACTTTGCTGTGGAAAAGAGCGGTGAATTGGCAGATACAGCTAGATCGGAAATCGCGCTCAAGTTCAACGAACTGCCCCAAGCCAAACCAGCAGTTAATAAAAAAGTTGAGATTTCGCTTACCGACCAAAACGCAGCCAGCTTCGCTATTTTGGTTAATGCGCTTGTGTTGGCATAAGGCAGAAGCTGTCGTCAAACGGCTTGCCCTTCTTTGACTGTCACAGACAGTTTTAACCCTAACCCGTTTAATAGTTGTGCGATCGCCAGAAGTCCTGGCACCTCTCCTCGTGCAAGTAATTGATAGCAATTCTCCCAATCGGGATCGGTCTTGTGAGAAGCGTCAGCCAGACTTGTGCGAGCTTCTGCTACATTTTTCAATGCCAGTAAAATATGCTCAAAATCGCCATCTTCCAAGACAGCATCTAGATAAGCAGCTGCCTCTGCCGGATCTTTTAAGGATTCAATCAGATAGGAGTGGTAGCTCTTATGTGTTGGCATTTTGTCTTTGCTGAAAGTTTGTCCAGTATTGCTTTGCTCTAAGAATATCTTGCTCTTGAGTACTTTTATCCCCACCACAGAGCAAAAGGACGATCGTCGCTCCCGTTCGGGCAAAGTAGACTCGATAACCTGGTCCATAGTCAATTCTGAGTTCCATGACTCCAATGCCTACAGGCTTAAAGTCTCCCAGATTGCCCAGCCCAATTCGATCGAGTCGCTTCTTGATTCTAGCTCTTGCCCGAGCGTCTCGCAGGGCATCTAACCAACGTTCAAAGGGGCAGTCATCGTCTTCTGTTACGTACATGACTACTTGCCGTGGCTGTGCCTCCATAAGCCTTCAATTCTTTTCCAACTAGTATTTCTGATTTTGTAACAAGTTTCAAAAATAAAATGATAACAAAATCATTTGATGAATTATAATGCAAGTTAGAAAAATTCGGTAAAAATGAAGTTTTGACGTTTGGTGTCAATATGCCGCGTGGTGGTAAGCGTAAAGGAACAGGTCGCCCAAAAGTCAGTGGTGAAAATCGGGAACCCACAAAAACAGTGCGCGTGCCATTAAGTTTTGCTGAAAAAATTCCCGAATTGCTTAAAAAACACCAAGAAGAAAACTCCCTTGAAGATCTCCAGTTACCAGCTAAAGCTAGCGAAAAGTATTTGCCGCTTGAAGGGCTTGCATGGGATGCTTTTGAAGCTTTCTGTCTCGATCTCATTGCTCGATTTCTCAAACCAAAAGAAATTTATCACTACGGCACTCAGGGAAACGCTCAGAAAGGCATTGATATCGTTGCTGACTTGAATAATGGTGAAAAATGGGCATTTCAATGTAAGCAGTGGCAACAATTCAACCGGAGTGATGTCACAGAAGTTATCGATCGGGCAAAAGAGTTTGAGGCAGAGCGATATATTTTATTTTTAAGCCGTGTAGCAAATGTTGAGGTTCGGAATGTTATTGCTAACAGTCCAAGATGGGAAGTTTGGGATGTGCAAGATATTTCACAAAAAGTACGAGAACTTCCGCTGGAAATTGCTCGTCGTTTAGTAAGAGATCACTTTCACCCAGAATGGCTAAATGCATTTTTAGGAATTTCAAAGCTAACTCCGTTTGTCTCTTACAATGATTTTTTCTATAGTTGGCTCAATGCCGATCGGCTATTTAACCATACCTGGAAACTAGAAGGGCGTGATGATGCACTCAAGAGCTTGCATGATTTTGTAACATCAAGTGAGAAGCAAGTTGCAATCTTATCTGGGCGTGGTGGTATTGGTAAGACCAAATTACTTTATGAATTTGCGAAGACATTCGAGTACCCTAACTTCCGACTATGGTTCGTTGAAGACGATATACCTGTTACTCCTGAAAACGCCGACAATTTACCACTACATTCCTGCGTTATTGTTTTAGATGATGCTCATAGACGCGAACAGGACGTAACAAGCTTACGTACACTTATTCAGAACCGTGCCCGAAGGCATCATCCTAAAATTAAATTAGTTTTTTCTTGTCGATCCTACGCTGTCCAATCTCTTCAGGCACAACTAGATCGAGAGGGAATAGATTATTTGAAACTAGATGAACTGAAAGAGTTGAGCCGTCTAGAAACGAAAGCTCTAGCGCGTCAAGCAATTGGACAAGAGTATGTTCACTTTGCCGAGCAATTGGCAGCGATCGCCTACGATTCTCCTCTAGTAACTGTAGTAGGCGGTCATTTATTAGCGGAGCGAGCAATTCCTTTGAAACTGTTGGAACGCAATGAAGATTTCCGACGCATGGTACTGAATCGATTTCAGGACATCTTGATTGGGCAAATCGATCGGCAAATTAATCCTAAAATTTGTAAAAAAATATTAGAACTAATTGCTGCTGTTTCACCTATTCAACTGACTAATGAGGAATTTCAACGAGCGGCTACAGATTTTCTGGAAATAGATAGAGCAACTTTGATTCGTATTTTAGGAACTCTTGAGCAAACTGGAGTTCTGATACGTCGAGGGAATAACCTACGAATTACACCTGACGTGCTTGCCGATCGGATCTTACATGAAGCTTGTTTAACCGAACAGGGGGACTCTACAGGATACGCACAAGAAATATTTGAAACTTTCAGAAAGATTTATCCAGCGCAGGTACTTCTCAATTTAGCTGAACTAGATTGGCGAGTTCGCTTTAGCAGCGAGCAAGAAACTAATTTACTTGATGTGATTTTCCAGAATTTTAAAGAAGAATTTAAACGAGCTTCTAATCTAAACAGATGTAAACTGCTAGATTCACTCAGAAAAATTGCATACTATCAGCCAGAATTTTCACTAGAGATCGTGCAATTTGCAATGCGTCATCCTACTACCTTAGAGGATGAAAACATAGCAAAACGATATTATCATTATACCCACTTTGATGTGCTAACCAGACTACCAGGGATTCTCAAGCAGATCTGTTATACACTTGACTACGTGCCTATTTGTTGCGATCTCCTGTGGCAGCTTGGAAGAGATGATACAAGTAGGCCATACAATAACCTCCCTGAATCAATTAGGAGTCTGATAGATTTAGCTAAATATAGAATTGATAAATCGTTAAAATTTAATTGGCAAGTTATTGAAGCGATAGAACGATGGCTTCAAGAACCTAATGCCCATGACCATATCTATTCTCCTTTAGACATTCTCGATTCGTTTTTAAAAAAAGATATCGAATATAATAATTATGATGGAAAAACTCTTCAAATTAGCGTATTTTTAGTAGATCGTGAAATTACTCAAGCAATTTGTAAAACAGCTCTCAAACTTATTGAAAACTTATTCAACTCAAATAATGTCAAAGTCGTCTTGAGAGCGTTAGACAGCGCGATCAAAGCACTTGAAGAGTTACACGATCGCTCTAGCCAACCGATTGAAGAAGCAAATCAATGGTGGGAATCCGAACAGTTAGAAATCTTAGAAAAGATTCATTCACTAGCTACTCGTGCTATAGAGCCATTGATTCAGCTAAAAGTTATTGAAAAGCTTGATTGGTATGCTCGAAGGAGCTACTCAAGCAGAGTTAGACAAAAAGCAAGAAAAATTATCTTCTCTGTTCCTAAAACAGAGAATCTCAAACTGACTGGAGTGTTGAGTGGTAACTATCAGTGGGATTGGCAGGAGGAAAAATTTCAACTGAGTTGGGAGAGACGTGAGAAGTATATACGTCAAATTCTTGAGTCTCTTGCGAACAGTTTTTTAGAGAAACACTCACTTCCTCAAGAGGGTGTGCAAGTTCTAAATGAGCGATTGCAGATTATTTCTGGAAATAATGGTAAAGTATCAACCCATTTTCTAGAATTGCTTTCCGAGTTAAATCCAAATTACTCCATAGCAATATGCGAACAAATCCTGGCTTTAGGAGATTGTCCCCTTGCGTCATATATAGCATCAATGCTTTACCGAGCCAGAGAGTTTGATATTGAACGAGCTATTAAAGTATTTCAAGCTGCTGTTGATAGCGGTAAATCATCGTTTTGCGGCTCATTTGCAAAAAGCTACTGGGCTTGGGAAAACAACTTAGCATCAGATGAGTTACGTCAGATCGTTCAAAAGCTTCTCGTTCATCCTGAACTTGAAGTGAAGAAAGCTGCGATCGGGTCATTAGCAATACTGATACGGTCTCAACCACAGTTAGCTATCCATTTAGCATTAGATGTAGAAGTCGATCGGAATGTAGAATTGGCAGAAGAGTTATTTCAAATTTTTAGCACGGCTTTGTTAGATTCTTTAACAAAAGAAGAATTAGAAGTATTTCTACATAAACTGGAGTTGGTCAATCATTTGAATGGCTATCACATCAGTGAATTTCTTGTTTATACATCTCAAAAAATACCATCTTCCATACTTCGATTAATATTGAGGCGAATTGAAGCAAGTGTGGAAAAAGATGCATTCAACTATCAACCATTTCCCTCAAGCTCTTATGAAAATTGCTTGCATTATTTATCAAGTGCTGAAGAGTATGGAGATATGCTGAGAGAAATTCGCGATCTCTGGTTTGACTGTGAATCACAGAGAGAATTAATTTTATTAAGTAAAAGTAAGAACTCAGCTTCAGTTCAAACAAAGACGCTAATCAAGGAACGATTGTACAAAGAACTTTATAAAGAAGTTTCGCTAACTTATATAGAAAAGTATAGCAATAAATCTAAGCTTGAGATCGCTCCTACAAGTATTGAACTGCTAAAAGAGTGGATTCAAACTGGAGATGAAGAAAAAATTAAAGCAGTTAGTAACTTAATCAATCTTTTTCATTCTGGCTTTATATTCCGCCATTTTGAGTTTGTAAGAAACCTAATTGAACGAGCTTATCAGGTTAGCGATCGATGCTATGAAGCCGTCAGGAGTAACTTATTTATTATTGCTGTTTCTGGAACACGTATGGGTATACAAGGTGAACCATTTCCAGAAGATATGGCCTTGCGAGATACGGCTTCTGAGAAAGCAAAAAAATTCTTTAAGGGATCGCCTATTCGTAAATTTTTGGATTCTTTAGTGAAACGTGCTGAATATGATATTGAATTTCAGCGAGAGATGTATGGAGAATAACGCAGGTAAGCTGAAGAAGTATTTAACAAAGTAATTGGAATGGAGGAGCGGAAAATAGTTATAGTGCCGCTCGATCGCTTTATATTTTTATATTTGAGGAGATGATTCGAGTAGCTTCAGACTAATTGGCGTTATCATTGTAATTCTAGGTAATATTGCTTGTCACTCATCTCACTCGAAAAGCGATGAGCGACAAAAGGATACAAGAGTTAGGTTGAGAAATATTTCGCTTTTAAGTGATGTAGTAATTGTAACTTGTATCAAAGCGATCGCACTGCTAATGAATGCGAAGGCTAACTATTGGGAGCAACTTTATCTTTAAACAACTTGCCAGCAGCGCTCGTCAGGAACGCGAGTGGCAGCAATTTGCATTTTCTCACCAGTTTTGGGATTGCGTCCTTCCTTAGCTTGCCGTTGACGTGCCTCAAAAGAGCCAAAACCAACGAGGGAGACTTTATCACCGCGCTTACACGACTTCCACAATCGTGTCTGTAATGGCATTGAGGATAGAATCGGCTTCTTTTTTGGTCACGTTAGCTTTTGAGGCGATGACATCAACTAATTCACCCTTATTCATAGTAATTTGAACTCAACACACCGCCGCCATTATAGTGTAGAAAAAAAGCAATGGCAATTGCGTCGTAGTGCAAACTTCATATAGACAGTGAGAATTCTCTGAGATTCGACTTTTTTACTAATATTTATATGTAGGAATTTAGGGGAGAAATATGACGGAAGAGATCGCGAAACATGACGACAATTACTGAACGATTGCCTGCTAGAGCTAAGTGCGGATTTCCTCACAAGGAATGCGATTGCTATCCCTATTTAACCCAAACCGATCTCCTGGGTATGCATCAAACACGGCTTTGGCTTCGGCTTCAGTGGCAAGTTGCAATCCGTCCGAACGCAGGCTGATAGCCTTGTTGAAGGCGAAGGTGCGGTTGCTGTTGGTGGCGCAGCAGCAGATTTATCTCAGTGATAGTCCTACGGCATTGTAAGGTTCCCTTGATTCCAGAAACCCAGACGCTTTTGCTACGCCTGTTTTTCAGTTTCTAAACGTGGCTGTTTTGTTGCAGTATTTTTCCTTGGCTTTGAACGCACAAGATATCGCGATCGCTCACACTAATTACACTCAACTGACTGCTTTGTGCTACTCCTAGTACTGCTACTTGAACAAGTACGGCAGTGATAATAAACTGGCTCTCGAAGTTTATTCATAGAACCCAGCCCATCTTCTCTAGCATGAATGATACTGCTTGCATCAAATCTTGTTCCAGCTTGCTAGGTTTGTCATATTGACAGTAGCGATGCTGTTGGAAATCGAAAGGCACTAAATCATTGCCTAAATCTTTCCGCCTCTGCTTTACTAGAATTATTTGCTGCGGGCTTTTGCTATGGAGAGCATAGCCTAACTCATAAGATACGTTGGCATTCGGCTGGTACTTCATTCCTGCTTCGAGCGTGGGATCGCCTATGATTTGGGCTGTATTAGTAATGTCAAAAACAGCTATCAAGCTCCGATCTATGTTGCGTTTTATTGCTTCAACAATATCTTTTGCTCCATCTTCCGGTCGAGTTGATTCAACCAGTTCTAACTCTCTTCTGGGTTTGCGGCTGTTGTTGATGTTGTCAATCGCTTTATCTAAGGCTGCTTTGATGTGGCTTCTTGATGGGTTGTGGTCGCTTTGCCAGCTATAAAAGATCCACGGTTTGTAGCCCGTCGCTTGGCGACTTTTCTCAAAATACATCTCCTTTTGGGTCAAATCTATGTTGACAAGTTGATATACCCCACTACCGTCAATATAGAATTTGCTCGTTTCTCCCCTAATCAGAGCGCGATACCAGTTGAATTTTTCGATTTCCTCTCTTGGATTCAGAAAAAATGCTCTATACGACTGTTTGAGTAGGCTTTTTGTTACTAGGTCAATGTCGTGCTGCCGTTGCGTAATTGTCTCCAGATCGCAAGTCATCGGATCGATCTGCCAACATTTGACTTGATTGAGTTGCATTGCTCCCTGTCTCCTTGTCTGTTCCAGTTTCAGTCACTCGCCCTATTATTCCCACGACTACTAGGTTTCTCTCATGCACGCGCAAACGCATCATAGGCAGATGGCAGCGATTGCTTGAATTATTTTGTAGGCTGTATTTTTATCGTTAAGCTAGGGCTGCTCGATTTTCCAAACACCATCGCGTGACGCAACAAAGCAATTGCTCAATAACCTCATGCACTTGTTCGAGTCGATTGTGAGAGGAGCGACAGTAACGAATATTGATTTACAACTAAGGCAGTTTTAGACAGCAGGAGGCGGGTATAATTCCTAAAATTTTGAAGTTTAGCCGCAAACACTATTAAATCATATCGTTCACGAGCGATTGAAATAGCAAATCGGCGGTTGACTTAGTATTATCCCAATTAATCCTCACTGAGAACAAATAAAAAGGAGCCTTTCGGACGTTGGCATTCAAGCAGGCAGAAAATCTAGAAAAATATGCAGTAATCAGAATCAAAAATTGCCTTGCTAATTGATGCAGATAACGTTCCTGCTGCCAAGATTGACGCGATCGTCTCTGAAATTGCCAAGTATGGCATTGTCTTAGAAAAGCTTACGGCGACTAGAAAAATCCTTCACTGAAGGCTTGGGAAGATAATTTACACGAATTTGCCATTCGTCCAGTCAGGAGTTCGAGCGACTTTTTTTCGAGAACGAGAGTGCCAAAAGCGTGAAATCGGTGGTTATTGTAGATGTAAGATAAACTTTCTGGTGTTCAGTAGATTTTAATGGATGAATCGCAACAGTTAAAACAGTTAATTAGTGCCGACCTACTTGGCTTAGGTAAATATTATCGTGGTATGGCTGATTCTCAAGGAGCAGGGGTGTTGGTAGTCAACTACTACCCGATTCGAGAAGTCGCACAGATGGAGGCAAGATTTCTCAAATCGAGTCAAATTCCGCGACTGTCCAGACAAATGGGACTACCCGAGCTTCAAACCCTTTTCGAGCAGCACGATCGCGAAAAAGAGATGGTACTTGCAATCGTCACAGCCGAGACTAAAGGCGCGATCGCCGTTGAGTTACAACTTCCCACATCTGAAGTATCTGAACCGGAGATACCATCATCAATCGCTGGCGCTGAAGCATCGAAAGCAAAGAGCAAGTCTTCTGCCACGACAACAACACAGCGCCAAGCTAAGAAAAAGCCAAACACAGCTGCAACACCAAAACCTGAAACACCAGAAGAATCTCAAAGCCAAGTATCTTCTGAACCGATCGCCCAAACTGAAGATACTCCACAGCTAATAGTAGAATCAGAAACTACTGCCAAATCCACCTTAAAAGCTACTAACCAGAGCATAGATCAGTTAACATACTAGGTGTAGCTATGTGCGGAGTCAACGATGAAACTTAAAGACGCTCGCCATCTATCAGCCACTGCCCAAGAAGCACTGCGGTATCGAGTTGTGAATGCGATCGAAAATGGCATGAGTAAATCAGAGGCATCTCGTGTATTTCAGGTTTCGCGCACGGCAATACACCATTGGACGAAAACTGTAGCAAATGGTAGTGTATCATCGTTGAAAGCGAAAAAGAGGGGACCTCGCGCTAGCTCACGTCTACTCCCCCATCAAGCGGCTACAGCCGTGCGGTTGATGGAGCAAAAATGCCCCGATCAACTGGACTTACCTTTCTACTTATGGACGCGTGAAGCAGTGCAGCAGTTTCTCGCAGAGTGCTTTGGCTTATCAGTATCGGTATGGACAGTGGGGCGTTATCTCAAGAAATGGGGTTTTACGCCACAAAAACCGTTACATCGTGCCTATGAACAAGACCACAAAGCTGTGAAGCGATGGCTAGAGACTGAATATCCCCAGATTTGTCGAGAAGCTCACCACGAGGGAGCTGAAATTCACTGGGGCGACGAAATGGGTGTCCGTTCTGACTACCAAGCTGGTTATTCCTATGGGCGGCAGGGAAAGACACCAGTCATACCAGCTACTGGGCAGCGTTTTAGCTGTAATATGATTTCCACAATTACCAATCGTGGCAAGTTGTGCTTCAAGTTATTCACACAACGTTTTGATTCTGCCGTGATGCTCGATTTCTTGCGTCGTCTGATTCGTCACAATGCTCACAAAGTATTTTTGATTGTAGATGGTCATCCAGTACATCGCTCTCGTGCAGTCCACCAATGGCTAGCAAAACACTCCGATCGGATCCGAATGTTTTTCTTGCCCGCTTATAGTCCCGAACTCAATCCCGACGAGTTACTCAATCACGATGTCAAAGCCAATGCTGTCGGACGGCAACGCGCCAAAAACAAATCTCAGATGATTGACAACATCCGTAGCTATTTACGTAGCACACAACGTCAGCCAAGAGTTGTGCAAAACTTCTTTCATGAGAAACACGTTGCTTATGCAGCCGCATGAAATTGTTCACTAATCCATGCTCTGGTTAGTAAGACAACCACCAAAAATTCAAAGCCAGCCCCTCGTGGCGAAACTGCGACTAGACGAAAGACAAAACAGAAGCCACAGCCTGAAGCATCACCTGAAACATCCTCACCTATACCCGAAGATCGCTCCGACGAACCAGAGGCAAAACCTACTGCCCAACCGACAGCAAAACGCAGATCTTCTACCACTGCTTCTGCTAGAC
The DNA here is from genome assembly GCF_003015105.1 of Chroococcidiopsis sp. CCALA 051. Lineage (NCBI taxonomy): Bacteria > Bacillati > Cyanobacteriota > Cyanophyceae > Chroococcidiopsidales > Chroococcidiopsidaceae > Chroococcidiopsis > Chroococcidiopsis sp. CCALA 051. Next base: position 47,729 of record NZ_PYCI01000031.1, read on the forward strand.
GCAAATCCTCTTCTGGCGGGGCAACTAGACGCAATCCGACAACACGGGGAGCCAGAGGGAAAAAGCAAAGCTAAACATTGGTTGGATTTGGAGTGGAGAAGATTATATGTAGTATGTGGTGAGTATTGACCCCGTGGATTACAGCAAGAACAACTCCTCGATCTCTACATCGCTCATCAGATCTCTAACAACCCAAATGCGATCGCAAAACTGCTTCATCTGCCGCTCGCCCGCACCACCGATTAAGACTCCATAAATATTAAATTCTAGCTGTTGCTTCCTGATTTTTAACTGCTCTATAAATTCCCGTTTCACGTCGCACTTACCGTCTGTAACCATGACAATATCTGCCTGTTTGAACTGTTGTTTTCCCTCAATACATTCGGTAGCAGATAATAAAGCTGGCTCCCAAGCAGTGCCGCCACCATTGTAAAAAGCTAGCATCGACTCCAGCAGTCGCGAGAAGTCATGGTGGTGGGGTGGAAAATCATCAACTCGACAAACTCTAGTTGCAAAGTGGATGATTCGCAAGTGCCGTCCCTCTCGGCGAGCAATTTGTCCTAACACTGCCGTCACCGCTTTTGCCCAAGTGTCAGGCAATCCATCCATCGAACCAGAGGAATCCAAGCACACCACCAACGGTCCTTTGCACTGCTTCTCCTTCCCCCTCGTCTTGTATTGCAGTAGGGAGCGATCGTAATAGGAGAGCGCAAACAGAGGAAACAGATCGCTCGTAGAGAGTTTCTGGAGTTCGCTGGGCAACAACCGCGACAAGTTATCTCCTAACTCAATCGTCGTTATCTCCCCAAAGGCATTTAGAGCTTGACTACGACGCTTGCGCTCGGCAAAGGATTGCAAACGTCCGGCAACAACAGCAATTTGCTTGAGCTTGGTATTACTTGCGATCTTCTGAGCTAGTGCCATTTTTTCGGCGCTAGAGACGCTCCGTTCTCCACCCATTTCATTTCCCCAGCTCAAGCCTAGCATCTCCAACCACCCAGATGCCTCGCTCAATTTTTCATCAGCAGCATTCAGGGCTGCCCTGAGCATTTGCCTGACTTGCGTTTCATCAAGACTGTTTGCATATTGTTGAGCTTGCCATACAGCCTGTTTTCCCTCCTGTTGTAGGAGTTGGATTAATTCAGGAGAGCGATCGCCGCTATCTTCAATCATCTGCCTCAACCACTGCTCTCGTTCTTTCTGCTGTCGCCTTTTGGGTAGCGGCCAACCAGTCGGGGAAGTTGTTTGAGGAGAAGTCAATATCCGATCGAATACTTGTGATGGCGTAACTTCAGGCTGATGCTTCAGTTGCTTAATCAAATCCCGATACTGTTGTGGGTTGGGAAATCGAGGCATGGGTGGCGGCAGTCGCTCGTACACTTGACGGCAATACTCTACTGTTGCCAATCCTGCTGCTAGTTGGTTGCCTTGACACTGCTCCACCAGAGTGTCAAAGCCAACCAGTTGTGAAAACTCCTGATGCAATCTTGTTGCCCAAGCACCTTCGGGTGGTAGTGAGTCTAGCTCCTCTGGTTCGCTTTCGTAGTAAAGTCGATGAAAAACTTCTAAAGTAAAACTGGGAAAGGCAAACAGCTTGCTAGTTCCTACTCTCAGCATCATCCGAGCATCTTCAAAATAGTTGAGGTATTCCTGCCAAAAGAGTTTGGAGATGCTTGCAACTCGATACACCAGTGGTTCAAAGTCATACATCATACGATTTAAAATCTATGAGCATCAACACTGCCTCAACTGGCAAGAAGCGCGATCGCGCCTTGGCTATCTTTAGCTGAGGATAGCATAATATCCGTGTTATTATGTTAGCACTAAGCAATCGCGCTCATGATTGTTGCATTTAAAGATCGAGGAACGGAAGACATTTTTGACGGCGAGGATTCAAAAGACGCTCGAAAAGTTTGCCCGATTAATCTTTGGTCTGTTGCTAGGAGAAAGTTAGACCAGCTTTCTGCTGCCGTATCTTTGAACGATTTGAGAGTGCCACCAGGAAATAGGTTAGAAGCCCTGCAAGGTGAGCGAGCAGATCAACACAGCATTCGCATCAACGACCAGTATCGAATTTGTTTTGTCTGGTTGGAACAGGGAGCAGATTTGGTTGAAATTGTTGATTATCATTAACGATCGTTAATATTTGTAGTTGAGGTAACAATAGATGAAAATCCCTAAATATCGCCCTCCCACACACCCAGGAGAAATCTTGCTGCTAGATTTTTTAGAACCACTTGGACTGACTCAGCAGGATTTAGCCAACAATATCCACGTTCCTTACCAGCGAGTCAACGAGTTGGTGAATGGCAAGCGCGGCGTAACGCCAAGTACGGCATTGCGGCTGTCGAAATTCTTTGGTAATAGTCCAGAGTTTTGGCTGAATCTGCAACAAAATTGGCAACTATACCAAACACTGAAAGAAGAAGAAGAGGAAATAAATGCGATCGCCACTTTTGCCCTGCGGGAAGAAGAAAGAAGCGCCTAAATAATATAAAGTCTGCTAAATAGCTATTGATAAACTTTGTTTTTGTAACCGCCAACTTCTACTAGCAAATCTTCGCGAAGATCGGTCAGTATTCTCTGCGCTCGTCGGGCATTGCGGCTCTTGTTATCGGCGATTAACTTCTCAATCTTGCGGGCAATATCCTCCAAGCGACTCGCAGCATTGTCGGCTGCTTCAATTAATTTTTGTTCGGTTGTATTGCTTGGACGCAAATCGTATTCTCTGGCTGCCCTCACTACAGTGCCGACCTCTTCTTTTGCTGCATCGTACCAAGACACGGCTTGTTGGTTGAGATCGGGAATGCAGGCATTCAAAATTTGTCCGATCTTCTGTCGCTCCTTGGGATCTCTTTGCCACAGGCAGTCTGGCAGCAATTCGTGAAAAGATTCTGGGTACACTTGCTCATCGCCCTGCACCAGTGCGTGAGCTTGCAGCAGTTTCACTAGCTGTTGCAACTTGCGATCGCTAATCAAAAAACCCTCCTGATCCAGCGCCAATTGGCATTTGATCAAATCTTCTGCAAGTTCGTCGGAAAAAGGTACGTTGGCTGCTTGTTGCTGCAAAGCCTTAATTTCTTCTAACGTCAGGCGCACCACTACCTCTGGTTTGATGTTATGCCTGGCGCGGTGAATCAATTCCCGCTTGGAACCCAATTTGCGGACGTATTGCAACCAAGGACGATAGACGAAGCGATCGACAAAGGCATCCAAGTCTCCATCAGATGGAACGTTGTTGGCAGCACCGCACAAAAACAGTAGCGGTACTGGCTGCGGTTCTGGATTCTCGAATACCCGTTCGTTCATCAACCGCAACAGGGCATTGAGGCTAGTAGAATTGCCGCGAAACACTTCATCTAAAAAAGCAATGTGTGCCTCCGGCAGTCGTCGCTTAGTATTGCGGATCAACTCGTCTTGCTGCTGTAATGCTCGCAGCGACAATTGCCCTAGTAACTCGTCAGGAGTAATCGTCGGTTGCAGGAGGCGATCGAAGAATACAGCTTCAGAGATTGCCCCGCACAACTGTTGTAACATCCAGCTTTTAGCACAACCAGGCGGACCAAATAAAACCACATTTCCACCACTGAGCAATACGGCTAGCACTCCATCGATCGCACTAGATCGCTCCAAGAAAATCTGATTCAACTCTCGCCGTAACTGTTGCAACCGCTCTGGAGCAGAGCCATCTGGGGCATTGTTGGGGACTTGAGCAGCTAACTTTTTGGTGTTTTTAGCGATTGCCATGATTTAATCATGATGATTTAATTTCGTTTTCTAACTAGAAAATGAGTTCTGTATTCCAACTAGAAGGTGAGTTTTCCTAAAATCCTGCCTCTGGGTCGTAAGGTCGGTCGATCGAGTCATGTCGCTCGCGCTCGTCGCTCTCAACGGTATCTGGAGCAGTAACGAGATCCTTTGTTTTGGCTGTTGCTTCTAATCCCAAGGACTGGCGCACGGCTGCCTCAGCAATCTCCCAGCGCTTGAGTAAGTCTTTGGTACGGAATTTAAATAAATTCTCCATCGATGCTAACTTACCCTTGAGTTGCCGTAACTGCTCCGGATCTGGCTGCTGGGCGATCGCCTCTAACTGCCGAAGTAACTCGGAGTAACCCGCATCCAGTGCCAACGCCTTCGTCAAGTTGGCAAGTCCCTCTCCAGTCGAATTTTGTTGCTGCACGCGCTGCTTCAGCATGGCTCTGAAATCTTCCAAATGCTGCTGTACTCGCTCTAAGTCGGGATTGTCACTCAGATAGAGTTGCCCCAGCTGCCTCGCCCTCTCCACCACAGGCTCTAAATCGCGATCGTATTGCATTAAGACTTGCAAGCGAGCAATCAACGTCTCCCACTTCTGCCCCGTTCTTGATGTCGCATCCGCTCCCGACAAATTGAAGCTTTCTAGCAATTGTGCTAGTTTTGCGTCCGCTTCGTCCCGACTTCTGATTTGCGCGTCATATAAAGTTGAAATTAACGTCTGCTGTAACGTTTGTTGCGATCGCTCTATCAGCTTGAGTTTTTGGCGTTCGACAGAGGTTGCCTCTGCTTCTGCCTGCTGCCTTTGCACTTCTGCTTCGCGCTCCGATCGCTCTAGCAGGGAAGGAATTTTTATCGGTCCTTCCACTAGAACCTGCAATGATTTTATTTGCAATTCCTCTTTGGTAGGATAAGCACCAGCATACTGCCGCAACGCCTGGTGGATTGCTTTTGGTTCTAATGCTGCGGCTTTTAGTACTTGCTCCACCCATGACAAAAAACCAGCGTACTCTGACTCGTATGTTGCTAAAATTCCTTGCCGCAAAGAGTCAGCTTCCGCCGTCATCCCATCAATCGCTTCTAGGGCATCGGGTAGTGCCGATTCGTGGACGAAGCGGAACGGTTCGCTCAAAAGGGTGTAGCGATTGTAGATGATTTTCTGCCGTGCTTGGAGTTTGGACGCAGCATCTTTGAGACGGTGGTTGATCTTGGCGGCATAACCGCCCTTTGCCGCACTCTCCAACAATTTTAGTACATCATCCCCAATCCCTAAATGGGAGCCATCCAACTTCAGCGATTGCACTCCTACTTTAACTGTCAGCTTGAGCAAATAAATTGGCTCTTTTTCCAGATGCCGCCACTGTTGCCCAGAAAGTTGTCCCACACGAGGATTTGCTGCACTAGGCGGTTGCGTTCCACTCATCTGAGTTTGAGATCGCTCTTGCACGAGTTGGGCTATGAGCTGCTGGTCAACTGATGGCATAGGGTGTCTATGGTTCGCGTTTGGGATTTGGCAAATTTCTAGTTACTAGTTATAAATATTCTAATTCTGAATAGAACATCAATTTCATTTTCCAGTTAGAATATAAAATTAAAGTTATCCAACTCTCAACATTTATGGGTGAATTAGGGCAATCTCCTTTCCCTTTGAGTGTGAGTGTTGCTTTAGGAATAGATTGTATGGTGCAAACACTACAAGAGCCATCCCATCAGCAAACACAATATGTCGTTCTCGACGGCATTACATGGCAGACCTATCAAGCCATTCAAAAAGACTTGGGCGAACACCGTTCGGCGCGTCTGGCATACAGCCAAGGGGTTTTGGAAATTATTATGCCATCCCAACTGCACGAGTTCATCAGTCGCATCCTGGAAGCGATCGTCCGTACCCTAGCTGAGGAATTCAACCAAAGGCTGCGTGGCTATGGCTCTACTACACTAAATCGAGAGGAAATGGTACAGGGAGTCGAACCGGATTCCTGTTTTTACATTCAAAACGTCGAACGCATTCTTGGTCGTCGTCAGATCGATCTCAATACCGATCCCCCACCAGATTTAGCAATTGAGGTAGATATCACGAGTTTCTCGCGCCGTCGTTTCGGGATCTACCTGCAACTGTCCATTCCTGAAGTTTGGCGCTACACTGAGCGTCAGGGTGTTACCATTTATCAGCTACAAGGCAATCGTTATGTCGAGTGCGAGTTTAGCCCTACCTTTCCCACAATCTCTGGAACCCTGTTGCAGCAATTTCTCCAACTCGCTGCCACCGAAGATGACATTGGTGTGGTTCGTGCTGTGCGCCAGTGGATTCGATCGCAATCTCAACAAAACTAGCTTTTTGTATCTTTAAACGATCGCCTCTACGTCTCCAATACTTTAGGTTCAATACTTTAGAGGTTCAATACTTTAGGGCATGGCATAATAAAAGCGCGGACTTTGCCGAAAAATTTATTCTGTTCCATTCCATGCCCAGGATATCTCCACCGCTCAAAACTGCATTTGTCAAGTACCGCGAGCGCGAATTTCTTTACCTACATGAAGTCGATGCAGTCATCGCCGCGATGGAAAAGACTCGCTACCCCACCAGAAACAAGGCGATCGCCTTATTGCTATTCTGCCAATGTTTACAGCCATCCGAGCTGTGTTGGCTGCGCTGGTCTGACCTAGACTTGACCAGAAAAACGCTCTACATCATCCGCAACCGCGAACTCAAAAGTGACGCTCGCCTGCACAAACAAGTCAATCTTCAACCTCTGTGTGCTCCTGAAATGGAATTGCTACAATACCTAGCACAAGAGCGTCGATGCGATTGGTTATTCGCCACAGAACGGCGATCGCGCCTGAATCAGCGTTCGCTACACTATATAATTGCACTAGCAGGCGAGACTGCCAATCTTCCCTTGCCAATTCATCCCTATATGCTGAGGCGCTCTGGGCTATATTATCGTGCCGCATTGCTACTGCAACCGCTTCATCTATCGCTACAGCAGTGCTGCTTGCTGTGGAATTGGCACGGTACGAAAGTCGAGTTTTCCAGGCAACAAGAACGAGAGATGATGGCAATAGGAGTGGCAAAGTCTGAAGCATTTTTAGCAGCACTCAAACAACTGCAATCTTTCACCCGCATCCAGAGCTATGACAATCTCATCGATTACTTCCTGGGCGCATTCTTGCTATTTCCCCATCTAGAGATTCTGACCAGCGACTACTGGCTTGCCCCAGTCGATTGGCAGCGCCAACTTTACCGAAAAGATTTATCCATAATACCCGCTTCGTCTACTCTTTCCCTAAGTATTACAGTTGTACTTACATGGATGAGAGACAAGCTCGTTTTTGATAATGCCAATAACGTGCGGTCGCTTGATGA